>JAZNLF010000082.1:0-9730 GCA_045578945.1 Clostridia bacterium
ATGCTTTTTATACATACCCACAAAACAAAGAGAACGAAGAGAATCCAAAATATGGTGGACGAAAAAACTGCCTTAAACATACGGGAGAGAAGCGATGCTTTTTCGCAGGAAGCAGATGCCGCCATATACGTCTGCCCCAAAAAGACATCATTATACCAGTATTCCGTGCGGCCGATAATCTCGCCCTCCGAAACAGGTGCGGTCAAATCCATTTTTATGTACTCGCGCGTTTTTATCGCCGCGGGATTGACATTTTGGGGCAGTGCAATCGTAACGGTGCTTTCCGCATGCGTAGGCATTTCCTGCATTTTTTTTGCCATTTTAACAGGGATAGAGCCTAAAGGCGTTCCTTTTATCACAAGGGATTTGGGCGGACAAGCTTCCGCACCAAAGGAAAGAAGCGTGCGGCTGTCCACAAAGGACATTTTTTCGCCGTTTTCATTGGTTGCACCAAACACGGCGGCAATATAGGTCGCGCCGTTTGTTTTCGCGGCGGATACAAGGCAGCTTTGCGCCGCGTCCGTATACCCTGTTTTAATGCCTACGGCATCGGCGTAATGGTACGGACTGTCAGGATTTAAAAGATGGTTTGTTGAATTGAAAAATCTTTTTTCCTCACACTTATTGGTCGGTTCAATGGAATAGGAACGTAGTGCTACAGCCTCGCAAAAAAGCGGCAATGTCATGGCATGGCGCGCCAATGTCGCCATGTCCTGCGCGGTTGTGTAGTGGTTTTCATGATGCAGGCCGTGCGCGTTTTGAAAGTGCGTGTTTTTCGCACCAAGCTCCGAGGCGCGCGCGTTCATTTTTTCGACAAACGCATCCTGCGAGCCGCAAAGATGCTCGGCAATTACATTGGCGGAGTCGTTTGCGGAGCAAACCATGAGGGTATAAATAAGGTCACGAAACGTGACGGATTCCCCTTCAAACCATCCTGCCTTACTGCTGTCATAATCAATGGTATTGACCGCGCTGTAGCTGACAGTCACCCTGTCCTCCAAATTTCCGTTTTCGATGGCTAAAATCGCCGTCATAATTTTTGTGGTGCTGGCGGGCCAGACGCGCGCCGTTTCATTTTTCCCAAAAAGCATAAGACCGCTTTCTGCATCTATAAGCACGGCAGAAGGTGCGGAAACCGCGGGTGCGGCAAACGCAGAATTGGAAAGAAAAATGCAAAAAACAACCAAGAGTATACCGATGCGCTGCTTCAAAAGGCAAACCCCCTTATTTTTTTTAAAAATATTTCATATTTTAATTGAAAAATCATGGATATTGTTATATAATATACCAAAAGAAGATGAAAAGCAAGGGTTTTTACGAAAAAAGATGAAATGCGGAGGACGATATATGCGTTTTTGGCATAAAAACGAAATATATATTCTCTGCATCACGGCATTTGTTTTACTTATTTCTTCCGCGGCTTTTTATTTTGGGCATGTATGGTCTGTACCATCATTTTTGGCAAAAGAAAATGTAAGCCTTACGTATTCTAAAGCGCTTGTCCCCGCCTTTGTATCCGGTAGGGATGCGCTCGATTTAAACACTGCAACGCGGGCGGAACTCGAAGCGCTGCCGGGCATCGGGCATACGCTTGCGGAGCGCGTGGTGGCGTATCGCGAGGAGCATGGTGATTTCCTGCATCCGGCGGCGATTATGCAGATAAGAGGTATCGGCGAGAAAAAATATGAGGCAATTCATGCATATATTACGGTGAAATAGGAGTGTGGGCATTTTGAAAATCTTAATTGTGGATGACGAAAAGCTTTTGGTAAAGGGAATCAAGTTTAATTTTGAGCAGGAGGGCTTTTTGGTGGAAACCGCGTATGACGGCGAGGAAGCACTCAAAATGGCGCGGGATAAAAGCATCGACCTCATTATTTTGGACTTGATGCTGCCGAAGATTGACGGACTTTCCGTCTGCCAGAAAATCCGCGATTTTTCCCGCGTGCCGATTATTATGCTGACGGCAAAGACCGAGGATATGGACAAGATTTTAGGCCTTGAATACGGCGCGGACGACTATTTAACAAAGCCATTTAACATTTTAGAACTGAAAGCGCGCGTGAAGGCGATTTTGCGTCGCTCACAAGCAGGCGGCGGGGATACGGGCAAGCCGCAAAAGGTCAGCGGCGATGTTGCGCTTGACTATAATCTGCGTAAAATTAAAATCGGGGATAAGTGGATGGAGCTGACGGCAAAGGAATTTGACCTTATGGATTTACTCGTCACAAATGCAGGCAAGGTCTACTCGCGCGAAAGCCTTTTGGACATCGTTTGGGGCTATGATTATCCGGGTGACATCCGCACGGTGGATGTGCATGTGCGTCGCCTGCGCGAAAAGCTTGAGCCGAGTCCCGCAGAGCCGAAATATATTCTGACCAAGTGGGGGGTAGGCTACTATTTTAAGGAAGATTAAACTGTTTATAACAGGTATCCGCCTGCGCCTGGTGGCAATGTACAGTATTGTGATTGCCCTTGTGCTCGGCCTTGTAATGCTGGTGGTGATGCACGGCATTCGTACATATACGATGGATACCTTAGCAAAAGACATGCTGAAAAATGCAAATATTATGGCAAGCTTTGCTGCCCCGTGCCTGACGGATGCGGGACAACCCTTCGAGGTGTCCGACACCTGGAAGTATAAAGACCGCGGCCTTATCCTCCTCGATAAGGACGGACGCGTTGTGTATGACGCGGCATCCTCGGCGGCAAGGCGCGGCAAAATTTTGACGGCACCATGGGTTTTGGGTGCATTTGAAGGCAAGAACAACACGCAGGAATCGACGGAGGAAGGCGCACACCTGATGCATGCGGCCGTGCCTGTGTATGACAAAACGGAGATTGTCGGCATCTTAATTGCCGCAACATCGACAGACGCATACTATGCTTTCTTCGCCCATATGGAAAAAATGGTCATGACCGTGGCACTTGCGGCAAGTGTTCTTCTCGGTCTCCTCGGCGTTTTGCTGACGGGCGTATTTACCTCCCCGCTATCAAAGATTACGGGGCAGATAAAGGAAATGAGTGAAACGGACAGCCGTCAGGCAATCCACATTCGCGGCGGCAAAGAAATCACCGAGCTTGTTACGGCCTTCAACACGATGGTAGAGCGCATAAACGATATAGATGCCAGAAGGCAGGAATTTGTGTCCAATGCATCGCATGAATTAAAGACGCCGCTTTCATCCATAAAGCTCATTTCGGATTCGCTTTTGCAAAATCCCGACGTGGACAGGGAAACCGTAAGCGAGTTTTTGACGGATATGAACGAGCAGGTGGACAGATTGACGCGTATTATCAATAAGCTTCTGAGCCTAACAAAGCTGGACGCCTCCCTCGATGAGGCGGTGATTTTTGAATTTTCCACCGTCAACATACATACGCTGGTAAGCGGCGTTTTAAGGGCGTTGTCGCCCTTGGCGCTCGATAAGAATATACTGGTAGAAACGACGCTGCAGGAAAATATATTCCTTCGCGTCGATGCCGATAAATTGTGGGAAGCGGTCTATAACATTTTAGACAACAGTATCAAATACACACCCGAGGACGGGCGCGTGTATGTCGAGATTTACCGCGACGAGGAAAACGTGTTCATCACCATTGCGGATAACGGCATCGGCATGGCGGACACAGAAATTTCCAAGATATTTGACAGATTTTATCGCGTAGACAAAGCACGTGCGCGCGAGACAGGCGGTACAGGCCTCGGCCTTTCCATTGCAAGAAGTGCCGTGGAACTGCACGGCGGCTACATCGAGGTGGAGAGCCGTGAGGAAGAGGGCAGTCTGTTTCGGATTGTTCTGCCGCTTTCGACAGAGCTGTGAAAGGAGTGCCTATGAGAAAAATCGGAATACTTTTTCTGACTTTTGCCCTTCTTTTGGGTGGATGTCGGGCGGAAGAAACCAAGGATGTAACGCTGTACTTTGTTACGGCTGATAAAAAGGAAATTGTTTCGGAGCGGCGTGCGGTGCATGCCGAAAACGAAGATTTACTTCGCGCGGCGGTGGAATCGCTTTTAAAAGGGCCTGAGGGTGCGGGACTCACGCGCATCATCCCTGTCGAAACCACGCTTTTGAGCGTGCAGATGTCGGGGACGGTGGCAGAGGTCAATTTTTCCGCATCGTTTGATACAGGCACCATAGACCAGCGCCTTTTGTCGCGCTATACAGTCATTTACACGGCATGCGCGTTGCCCCAGGTGCAAAAAGCACGCCTTTTGGTGGAAGGGGAGCCGCTGACAAGCCTTCGAAACGGAGAAGTGCTCGGCGCTTTGGGTGCGGCGGATGTTTCTTTGGGAAAAGCCGAAACCGAGGCGGCAGAAGTCGTCACCTTGTATTTTGCGGACGAGAAGGGCGAGACGCTTGTGGCGGAAGAAAGGCAAATCACGCTGACGGCAGGGCAAAAAATGGAAATGGCAATCATGGAAGAATTGATACGCGGCCCGCGCGTGGAAGGGCATACGCCTGTACTTGTGCCCCAAACAGAGGTTTTGTCTGTGGAAACGCAGGATGGCGTTACATTCGTAAACCTCGGCGCAAGCTTTTTGACGCTAAACGCAGGAGATGCAAAGCGGGAGCGCATGGCTGTGGATGCAATTGTCAATACACTTTGCAGGTTGCCCGACGTGCAAGAGGTACGCTTTTTGGTGGAAGGCGAAACCGTGGAAACCTTCGGCTCGCTGACCTTTAATGAAAAATTTAAAAAACCAACAGAATAACATGGCAGAAAGGATTATCATATGAAAGAAACATGGAGTGCATTATGTGAGGCGGCGAAAAAAGCCTATCATATTGACGGAGAATTATATTCGCGCTACAACGTAAAGCGCGGTCTTAGAAACGCGGACAACACAGGTGTTTTGGTTGGTCTTACAAACATCGGTGATGCCCACGGCTATATTTTGGATGAGGGTGACAAAATTCCTGACGAGGGTATTTTGCGCTATCGCGGCGTCAACATTGTGGATATTGTGCAAAAGTGCCGCAAAGAGGGCAGACACGGGTTTGAGGAAATTTCCTATCTTCTCTTGTTCGGCGTTTTGCCGACGAAGGACCAGCTTGCGGATTTCTGCGCGCTTTTGGGAAAAAACAGAAAGCTTCCGGGCGGCTTTACCGAGGATATGATTTTAAAGGCGCCAAGCTCCAATATTATGAATAAGCTCGCGCGGTCTATACTGGCAGCGTATTCCTACGATAATAACCCCGACGATATTTCGCTTGAGAATATGCTCCGCCAATGCATTGAGCTTATCGCGCGTATTCCCACAATGGTGACGTACGGCTACTACGCCAAGGCGCATTATCATGATAAAAAGAGCCTCATTATTCATGAGCCGAATCCCGCACTTTCCACGGCGGAAAACTTCCTTTATATGGTACGCCCTGATAACGCGTATACAAAGCTTGAAGCAGATACGCTTGATGAGTGCCTGATTATCCATGCAGAGCATGGCGGCGGTAATAACTCTACGTTTACAACACACGTCGTTTCCTCTTCGGGCACGGACACCTATTCCGCGCTTGCGGCGGCAGTCGGCTCCTTAAAAGGGCCTTTGCATGGCGGCGCGAACATCAAAGTGCGCGAGATGATTGACGATATTAAAAAGAATGTGAAGGATATTACAAGCGCAGAAGAGGTCGGCGCATATCTCGAAAAAATTCTGCGCCGCGAAGCGTTTGACGGGGCAGGCCTTGTTTATGGCATGGGGCACGCCATCTATACAAAGAGTGACCCGCGTGCAGTCCTTTTAAAGGAAAAGGCAAGAGAGCTTGCCAAAGAAAAGAACCGCGAGGACGAATTTGTGCTGTACGAACTGGTCGAAACGCTCACACCCAAGCTTTTCTGCAGCATAAAAGGCATCGAAAAGGAAATGTGTGCAAACGTTGACCTTTATTCGGGCTTTGTATACAGTATGCTCGGTATTCCGCACGAGCTTTATACACCGATTTTCGCCATTTCCCGTGCATCGGGCTGGTGTGCACATCGTATGGAGGAAATGCTTGCAGGCGGCAAGATTATTCGCCCTGCGTATAAAAATGTTATTGGTAAAGTTCCCTATGTGGACATTGAAAACAGATAATAAAGGAGGAAAAATGTATGGATTTCTTTGAAAACTTAAAAGAAAAGGTTACAAAGACAACGAAGGTCGCAATTCAAAAGTCAAATGAGCTCGTGGAAATTACAAAGCTCAAAATGGCAGTTTCGGATGCAGAAAATGAAATCACGGGCATCATGCGCCACATCGGTGAGGTCTTGTATGATGCATACAAAACAGGCGGGGACTCCTACAGCTCGATTGAGGCAGAGTGTGAACGTATTGATGAAAAGTACGCACAGATTGCGGAAATTGAGGCGCGCATCGCTGCCCTCAAAAATGCAAAAACCTGCCCCAATTGCAAAAAGGAAATGGATAAAGATGCGCAATTTTGCAGTCATTGCGGTTTAAAGTTTTAAAATAAGGAGAAATCTTTATGGTTTGCACAAGAGAAATTGAATATGCGCCGTTTGGAAAATGCATAGAAATGGAAAACGGTGCAGCGCGCCTTGTGGTAACGCTTGACTTCGGCCCCCGCATTATTTCTTTTAGCGCCCACGGCGGCAAAAACGTTTTTGCCGAAATGCCCGATTCCGACATTGCCTCCAACCACGCGGACGCCTTTCGTGTCTTTGGCGACAGAGGGATATGGCATATTCGGGGCGGACATCGCCTTTGGACATCGCCCGAGGCAATGCCGCGTTCCTTTTTTCCCGACAATGCGCCCGTGTCCTATAAAGTGGAAGGCAATACGCTGACGCTTGTGGGGGAAGAGCAATGCTGGGTAGGTCTGGCGCCGAAGATGGAAATTACCATGGACGAAAAGGATGCGAAGGTCACGGTGGTGCACACAGTGCAAAACATAGGCGCGTGGCCCATAACCTTTGCGCCGTGGGCAATCAGCGTTATGGCATCGGGCGGCACGCTCTATCTGCCGCAAAACACCAAAGACTGCGGCCGCTTGCATAACCGCACGCTGACGTTTTGGTCCTATACGGATGTGACGGATGCGCGCTTCTCGCTCGGCAAAAGCACCATCCGCCTTGCGCAGTCTAAAGAGGCCGCCACAAGCTTTAAGCTGGGCATTTCCTGCGAGCGTGGCTGCGGGGCATATGTAAATGACGGAACAATGTTTGTCAAAACATATGTGCATGACCAAAACGCCGCATATCCTGACGGCGGCGTTTCCCTCGAAGCCTATACCGATGCGGATATGCTCGAATTTGAAACGCTTGCACCTCTAAGTGAGGTCGCACCGGGAGAGGCGGCAACGCATGCGGAAACTTGGTATCTTTGCGAAAACGTAGCACAGCCCAAAACAGAGGAAGAAATTGAGAAAATGCTTTCTCCGTATTGCAAGGCATAATATAAAAGCTTTAAACCGCTGTTTTTTACACAATTGTAAAAAACAGCGGTTTTTCGTGCTTTTTATACAAAAGAACAAATCAGGCTAAAAAAAATAAAAAAACTCTTGCAAAATCTACAAGAGTACGTTATAATATGTATGTATAGTTGTATGGGGAGTATTTCCCTCGCGCGGCGGACGCCGCAATGGTGCTTTATAAAAGGCGGTTTTAAGCTTTGGGGCCGACTTTACATACTGTGGTTTACGAAACCTGCGGCATTTGTAAGGCATCAGAAACATGAATTCTCTTTAATAAAGAAAGGGGTAGAAAAAATGTTGAAAGGAAGACTATGGAAGGGGATTTTAGCAGCAGTACTGGTATTGTCCATGCTTCCGATGGTTGCATTGGCAGATGAGACTGCAAATGCAACAACGTTGGACAGTGTCACCTACGATGGCACCAAAGTCACAGTTAAAGGTACAATTAAGTCAGCACCCGCTGAGGGTGAGGGTGCCTACGTGGCAGAAGCGGACTTGACAATTTTGGCAATCTGCTCTGGCCCGGAGCCCGCGGTACTGGATCCGACAATCGGCGCTGAAGAATTGCAGAACCGCGTTGTTTACATCGACCAGTTTAATTGCCAGGAAGAAGTAGCCAAGGGGGAGAACGGCGTAATTAAGAAAACAGGCGAATTTGAAATTTCCTTTATGCCGAGAGAAGGTGCAACGGGCGGCCGATTCGTTACGGTTTTTGTAGGCGGTACGGATGTTGCAGACCCGAAAAGCAAAGTATCTGAAATTGCTTTCGTTAAGAATCCCGGCCCGAAAATTTCTGCAGATACATGGTATAAAGGCTCTGACCTTGTGTTGAAGCTGACAAAAGATGGCACGAATAAGTTCACCAACGTTACAGTATTAGATGAAAACCTAAAAGCGATTACATTCACCACAAAGACCGACCCAATTACCACAATTACGATTGCAAAAGAAGATGTAGTTGTTAATGGAGAGGCAGCTACCATTACAATTCCGGCTGCAAAGCTTTCCGATGTTACATCTATCACAAAAATTACATTCGATGACGGCGGTTACTTTGATCCTTTTTCCTTTGATGGTTTGATTACAAAAGAAAGCAAACCAGTTCCGGAAATTGTTGAAACGGCTGTAACACTTGCAAATGCCAATACAACAGGCACAGTCGAAGTCACAGTTACAGGTGAATTCGCAAACGAATGGGCAGACCACGCTGCTGTGGCTGAATTGGCTGCAAACGAAACGTACACAATCGTAAAGACAGGTACGGCGGATGCAGTTAAACTCAGCATCACACCGAATGATTTGAAGACTGTATTTGAAAACAAAAACGGTATAGCTAAGTATGAATTCACAGTACCTGCGGGGGATTTTGCAGATGCGAAGAAAGTATCCGTTACAGTTACAACAGCAGCACGCGCAAAACTGGATGCTGCCAATATTGTAGTTGAATATAGCGACACAGAATTCTATGAAGGTGCTCCTGCAAACACGCCCGAAAAAGATATGAAGCAGGGCTGGGGCTATGCATATCCAAAAGCTATTGACGCTGATGGCAATTATGTAGGTGGCATTTTATGGTCCTGTGAAGAAGGATTCGGCCTCAAGGGCGAATTGACGAGAGATGCAGCAGTAGAAAAAACATACAAAGTTACAGCTACCATTGGAGACAATGCATACGGCGACGTAACAAAGGATAAAGAACTGAAAGTTGGAAAAATCGGCGAGCTTGGTGTAGATGTAACCTTTACAACAAACTTTGCGTATGACACGGCCGCAAAGAGAGCAATTGTTACGATTGGTGATACGACTATGGTTGCTCCGACGGACGGCACACAGGTCTTTAAGGTATCTGCAATTGCACCTGGTGACTATACTGTCACAATTGCAAGACCGGGCTATATTACAAAGACAATTGAAGTAACAGTTGACGCTGACGGCGGTGCAGTCGTATTGAAGGACGAGATGCCGAAGATGACTGCCGGTGAGCTTGCTGGTCCTACTGGTGAACTGGATGGCGTTATTAACCTTGTAGACCTTGGCGCTATGGCTGCTAACTGGGGTGCATCAGGCGATAATATTGCTAATTTGGACGGTGAAGGCACTGTTAACCTTATTGATTTAGGTCTCATGGCAGATGGCTGGGGCTGGGGAAAATAAGCCAAAGAATATTTAAAAAATATGGAGGATTAAAAAAGTGAAAATGAAAAAAATTACAGCATTATTCGTTGCAGCTTTGATGTTGCTCTCTATGGGAACAATGTCTGTGCTTGCAGCAGATGAGCCGGTTGCATTTGAAATTAAGGCAAGTCGGATCG
>JAZNLF010000083.1:0-3902 GCA_045578945.1 Clostridia bacterium
ATTTTTCGCCCGTAAAAGGCCCGAAGGGCAATATCGAATATCTTTTAATGCTCTCGAAGGATACTGAGAATTTCCCATTCCCCGAAGCGCGACCAGTAGTCGAAAAAGCACACATAGAAGCAAAATAAGGAGCTGTAAAACAGCTCCTTATTTTGCTTCTATATGTGCTTTTTCCACTACTGGTCGCGCTTCGGGGAACGGGCAATTCTCCGTATCCTTCGAGAGCATTAAAAGGTACTCGATATTGCCTTTTGGGCCTTTTACGGGCGAAAAATCAAGGCATCGAACGGAAAAACCGCTTTCTGCGGCAAAGGTCATAACGTTTTGTATGACTTCAATATGCGTAGCCGCGTCACGCACAACACCGCCTTTGCCGACCTTCTCGCGCCCTGCCTCAAACTGTGGCTTGATAAGGCAGACCATATTGCCGCCGTCTTTTAAAAGCGTATGTGCGACGGGCAGAACAAGCTTTAAGGATATAAAGGAAACATCCACACTCGCAAAATCAAGCTTTTCGGGCACTTCCTTTTCCGTAACATAGCGGATGTTGGTGCGCTCAAGATTGATGACGCGTGTATCCGTGCGAAGACTCCAGGCAAGCTGTCCATAGCCGACATCCACAGCATATACGCGCGCGGCACCGTTTTGCAACATGCAATCCGTAAAACCACCTGTGGAGGCGCCGATATCCATGCAAACGGCTCCTTCTAAGTTTACAGGAAATACAGCCATCGCCTTTTCAAGCTTCAGTCCGCCGCGGCTGACGTAGCGCAGCGCATCTGTTCGTACCTCAATATGGTCATCCTCCGAAACCTGTTGCCCTGCCTTGTCCGCTTTTTGGTCGTTTACGTATACGTCACCTGCCATGATGATGGCTTTCGCCTTATCGCGGCCTGAAATCAAGCCTTTTTCCGTTAAATACTGGTCAAGCCGCATTTTCATTTTTGTAAAATCCTTTCTGCATCCGCGGCGATATGCGCCGCATCCATTTTGTAAAGTGTCATCAGCTCTGAAACTGTACCTTGCTGAATGAATGCATCGGGGAACGCTTTGGTCTCCACACGCCAGCTGCATTGCCGTCGTGCGCCTTCTGCCAAAATCGCTTCGCCAATGCCGCCGAAATTGGTGTTGTCCTCTATCGTAATCAAGTGCCCAGTCCTCAGGGCTGATGCAAATATAGTATCATAATCCAAAGGCTTTGCCGAGCGAAGGTCTAAGACCTCTGCCTCTATGCCTTTTTCTGCAAGCATTTCTGCGGCAGAAAGCGCCGTGTGTACCATTCTCCCCAAAGCGGCAAGCGTGATGTGCGTGCCCTGGCGGCGCACAAGTGCTTTTCCAAACACAAAGGGTGCAGGAGAAAGCGTGGGCATAACGCCGCGCGGATACCGAATGGCAATCGGCCCCACATGCTTGTTTATCGCATAATCGAGCATGGCTTCCTGCTCGGTTAAATCGGAAGGCGCCAAAACCGTCATGTTCGGGATATGCGTCAGGAAGGACAGGTCAAAAATGCCTTGATGCGTTTCTCCGTCTGCGCCGACAAGACCTGCACGGTCAACGGCAAATACAACGTGGAGATTTGTGAGTGCCACGTCATGCACGAGCGAGTCATACGCACGCTGCAAAAAAGAGGAATATACAGAAACCACAGGGATAAATCCGCCTTTTGCAAGCCCCGCCGAGAATGTGACGGCGTGTGCCTCGGCAATGCCCGTGTCGAAAAATCGCGTAGGATATTTTTCCATGAATGCACCAAGACCGCACGAGGTCGGTGTCGAGGGTGAGATGGAAACAACGCGTGAATTTTTTTCCGCAAGGGATACAAGCGTTTTGCCAAAATGCGCGGAAAAACTTTCGCCTTCTTGTTTTTTGGGCGATACGGCGTGATACGCCCCCGGATTTTCCTCCGCAGCGGCAAAGCCCTTTCCTTTTTTGGTCAGCACATGCACCAAAACAGGCTCGGTAAGCGTTTTTGCCTCGGACAATGTTTCGCAAAGTGCGCGAATGTTATGGCCGTCTACAGGGCCTAAATATTTGCAGCCCAATTGCTCAAACCATGCCCCGGGCGTTACGGCATACCGAATGAGTTTTTTGAATTTAAAAATAGCGGACGCCGTCGGTTTTCCTAAAATCGGAATTTTGGACAGTAAATCTCTTGTTTCGCGCTTTAGCGTATAGTAGGAAGCGCGTGTGCGGACGCGGCGAAGGTACTGGGAAAGACCGCCCACCGCAGGGTCAATTGACATTTGGTTGTCATTTAAAATAATAATAACTTTACTTTTACAATGCGCAATATGGTTGAGTGCCTCCATGGAAAGTCCGCCTGAGAATGCGGCATCACCCACAACGGCAATCACTTCTCCTGCGCTTCCTTTTATATCGCGTGATGCGGCATATCCTAAGGCTGCAGAAATTGCAGTAGAGGAGTGGCCCGTATCAAACGCATCATATTGGCTTTCGGCGGTTTTCGGAAAACCGCTGAGGCCTCCGAATTGACGAAGGGAATCGAAGGCGTGCATCCGTCCCGTTAAAATTTTATGTACATACGCCTGATGGCCGACATCCCAAATCAGGGTATCTTTCGGCACATCAAACATGCGGTGGAGTGCTACCGTAAGCTCAACAACACCAAGATTTGAGGCAAGGTGACCACCGTTTTTCTGCACTTTTTCAATTAAAAACTCTCTTATTTCGGCGCAAAGCCGAGTAAGAGAGTCTCTGTCCAGCGCCTTAACATCGGCAGGAGATGAAATGTTTTGTAATAAAGAATTCATAAGTAAATCTTCCGTTTATTTTATTTTTTCTTTTTTCGGTGCTTTGGCATGAAAAAGGAAAGAATTTGACTAATGAAGAATACAATCTGGTTACACTGGTTTATTCCAACCGTTTTTCCGAGTGCTTTGCCGCCAACCGTGAGCGCCGAGATAAGCCCCGAGGCAATAAGCGTTGTCAAAAGAAGGTCTAAAGAGTAATTGGAAACAATCTCCGTAACGATAACTGTACCCGTAGCACCACTGATAATACTGCAAATATCGCCCACGACATCGTTGCAAAAATTGGAAACCTTCTCTGCATTTCGAATCAGGCGAATTGCCTGTGCCGCACCGCGTACGCGGTTAGATGCCATGGCATGAAACGGCGCCTCCGCGGCCGTTGTGACCGCAATACCAAGTACATCAAACAAAATACCGAGTAGAATGATTATGCATAGAATTAAAAGTGCCACCGAGAGCGCTGCATCATCTAAAAAGGACTGCGTACATGTACTGATGGCAATTGAAAGCGTAAATGTCAAAAGCACCGTAGTAACAATCCAGGAAATGCTGACCTTTCGGTTCGGGGTATGATTACTTTTTACTTTTATTTTTTTAGGTTTTCGCGGCAAGTCATCGCGCAAAATATTCACTTCCATAAAAATGTTAGGTGGCAGAATACGGAGTAAATTTTGCGGCATAGGTCCGCACCGGATTTCCCGCTTTCGTGCCCGCGCGTCGCCACTTCGGGCCGTTTCCGATTAAACGAAAGCTGTGCCTTGCGGCACAAGACGGATTGCCACTTAGTCCGCACTGCAATCCTCCGTATTCCTCTGTCAGGAACAGCCTAGGAGATTTCCTCAACAGTCACGCCGATTCTTAGCCTTTTTTGCAAGCATGATTTCAAGCAGCGATGTACGACAAGTTGTTGGCCGACAACTTGCGACTTGTTCCGCTATCCTTCATACCCACGCAAGGCAGGCTACTCTGTCCACAGCGCAAAGCACCGCATGACAGGTTTAATCCTACGCCGTACACCATTCCGTTGCCCGAAGGCAAGCGGAGGCAGATGCACGCACGCAGGTCTCCACGGAAAAGGGGTCAACGCCCACATGCCATTGCGGATCGCCCCTAAACCTTAACTCCCAG
>JAZNLF010000084.1:0-3687 GCA_045578945.1 Clostridia bacterium
GCAAAAAGGCAAAAATAGTAAGGGAAAATAGTGCATGTTCGCCATACTATTTGTTAAAGAAGCAGAAAAATCTCATTTTATTCGATTTTTCAATGATTTTAAGCCTTTTTGCTACGAACAAACTTCGCCTCTCGGCGTACCCGTGTACGCCTTCGGGTTTCCCAAAGCTTACGCTTTGGCTCAGTTTGTCCGTTCTGAAACATTTTTTCCTATCCCCACTGAAAAAGGAGCTGTATTTTACAGCTCCTTTTTTATGGCTCATTATTTTTCGTTTTTGCAAATTTCCTTAAAATACTTATAGGTGTCAACCTTCAGCTCGCCGCATGCCGCCTCGTCACAAGCAACGATGCCATTGGGGTGCAGCTGCAAAGCGCTGATGGTCCACGCATGGTCAACGCCGCCTTCTACGCAGTGGCGCAGTGCGCGTGCCTTATTGTGGCCGTTTATCAAAAGCATAACCTCTTTGGAGTCGCAAACTGTACCGACACCGACGGAAAGCGCTGTCTTCGGCACTTTATCGGGGTCATTATCAAAGAAACGGGAGTTTACAATTAACGTATCCTCTGTCAGCGCGCGAACGCCTGTGCGGGAGGATAAAGATGTAAACGGCTCATTAAATGCAATGTGCCCGTCAACACCGCTGCCGCCCATGAAAAGGTCGATGCCGCCGTAGGATGCGATTTTATCTTCGTAACGCTGGCATTCCGCTTCCAAATCCTCTGCCATACCATTTAAGATATTGATATTTTCTGCGGGGATGTCAATATGATTAAAGAAATTGTCATGCATGAAGTACCAATAGCTCTGGTCGTGCTCTCTCGGGAGACCTACGTACTCGTCCATATTAAACGTAACAACGTTTTTAAAGGTTACCTTGCCCGCGCGATTCATTTCAATCAGCTTTCTGTAAACGCCAAGCGGTGAAGAACCTGTGGGCAAACCAAGCACAAAGGGACGATTTTCCTTGTGCGCGTTGATTGCATCCGCAATGTGTTGTGCGGCCCATGCACTCATTTCTTCGTAGTTTTCCTTGATAATCAGTTTCATTTTTATCACTCTCCATAATGAATTAAAAGGAATTTTTTTACAAAAACTTCCTTTTTCTATATTATACACCTATTTTTTTCCTTTGTAAAGATTTTTTTTAATTTTTTTGTGCTGACAAATAATTCCGCAATTTCGTTACATACTAACGTAAAAAGGAGGCATCATGATGCAAAAATCCATATGGAGTGATACTGTAAAACTGCCCGCATTTAAAAAGCTCCGCGAGGACATCAAAACAGATGTACTCATCATCGGCGGCGGACTTTGCGGCATACTTTGCGCATATTATTTAAAAAAGGCGGGCGTGGACTGCGTCATTGCCGAGGGGAACAAAATTGCGTCGGGCATCACAAAAAACACAACCGCAAAAATAACAAGCCAGCATGGCCTTATCTATGATAGACTTATAAAAAACAGAGGTGTAGAGGATGCGCAGCTTTATTTAAAGGCACATCAAGCTGCGCTGCGCGAATACGAAAACCTCTCTCAAAATATAGCTTGTGACTTCAAAACAAAGAGCGCTTACATTTATTCTGTGGATGACAGAAGAATCATAGAAGACGAAATACGCGCGCTTGACCGCATTGGCTTTCACGCCTTTTTTGCGGATTCTACAGAGCTTCCCTTCAAAATCGAGGGCGCGGTGGAATTTAAAAACCAGGCACAGTTTCATCCGCTGAAATTTATTTCTGCACTTTCCCAAGGTCTGCGGATATATGAAAACACCTTTGTCCGCGAAATTGTTTCGGGGAAAGCGATCACAGACGGCGGCACCATAAAAGCGGATTCCATAATCGTCGCAACACATTTTCCGTTTATCAATAAACACGGCAGTTATTTTATGAAGCTTTATCAGGAACGCGCCTACGTATCCGCCTTTCAGAATGCGCAACAGATGCAGGGCATGTATCTCGATGCATCCAAAAACGGATTCTCCTTCAGAAGCTACAACGATTTTCTGCTAATCGGGGCAGGCAACCACAGAACGGGAAAAGAAAACCCTGCATGGAAGCCTATTGAAAAATTTGCCAGGCAGCATTATCCAAATGCCGCGGCAAAGTATCAATGGGCAACGCAGGATTGCATGAGCCTTGATAATATTGCATACATCGGGCAATACGCAAAGACTACACCAAATTTATATGTGGCAACAGGCTTTAATAAATGGGGTATGACATCCTCTATGCTTTCTGCCATGCTCCTTCGGGATAAGATTACAGGGGTGGAAAATGAATTTCAGCACCTTTTTTCGCCGCAGCGAAGCATGCAAAAGCCGCAGCTTTTCCTAAATGCCTTTGAATCAGCCTGTAATCTTATCGTGCCGACGAAAAAGCGGTGCCCGCACCTCGGATGCGCCCTTCGATGGAACAAACACGAACACACCTGGGACTGCCCCTGTCACGGCTCCCGCTTTGAAGAAAGCGGAAAACTCATCGATAACCCCGCAACAGGAGATTTAAAATAGCTTTTATGCCCCTTTTTCGCGCCCTGATAATAACAGGCTTCCATTCTCCGCACCCTTCACATAAGTCCAAATCCTCTGAAAGAATAAAATCCTTTTCGCTGTCTTCGCTCTCGTTTATCTTGTTCCAACAATCTAAGCAGTATTCTGCCATAAAAATCACCTCATGCTATGTTTGACATTTGGTAAATGTCATTATTGGAATAATACCATGATAAAATAATTTTGTCAAGTACCGAATGTCAAAAAGAGGGATTTTATGTTTAAAAATAAATCGGATACAGGAAAAAATAACTTATGTGGCGAAAAAATTTATGCATTAAGAAAACAGTATGTTCCTAAAATGTCACAAAGAATACTTGCTGAACAACTTCAAATTAACGGAATTGACGTTGATAAAAACGCTGTTCAAAGGATAGAAAGCGGAGAGAGATTTGTAACCGATATAGAATTAAAAATTTTAGCAAAGATTTTTAACACCACTTGCGATGAGCTGTTAAATTAACTGAATTTCTGCTTCAATAGGAAATTTGACATAATATAATTGGTGATAATATGAATCGATTAAAAGAGCTTAGACTTGAAAAGGGATATACCCAAATAAAAATGCAAATGTTGACGGGTATTGACCAAAGTGATTACTCAAAACTGGAAAACGGCAAAAGATATTTTACATTTGAGCAGTGTCGAAAGCTGGCTATAGCCCTTGATACAAGTATGGACTATTTGGCAAACTTGACTGACGAAAAAACGCCATATCCGCGAAATGAATCAAAAGAAACAACAAAATAAACTCTTGTATTACACGAAAAGGGAGCTGTATTTTTTTACAGCTCCTTTCTTTGTGGGGATAGGAAAAAATGCTTCAGAACGGACAAACTGAGCCAAAGCGTAAGCTTTGGGAAACCCGAAGGCGTACATCGTCAAAGCAAAGTCCACTCCGCTCTATTTTAGCTCTCGCTAAAGCATCGCTCGTTCCCTTGCTTTTCCTCTTAACAAATAGTCCCGGTGGACTTTCCGGGGTCCCCGAAAGTCGCAAGACTTTAAGGGGAAAAGGAGCAACAGAGCACTAACGGCATGTTTGCAAAAGCAAACTGCTTTAAGCGACAGTTGCGACGTAGCGGCGAAGTTTGTTCGTAGCAAAAAGGCCTAAAATCTTTGCCTTTTTGCGGTCTGGA
>JAZNLF010000085.1:0-6816 GCA_045578945.1 Clostridia bacterium
GTTCTCAAAGCGCCCGTAAAGCATTTTCCTGCCGCAATAAAATCATGAATGGTGTCCGTCTGATTGCCGTTTGTTACAATCAGCTTGTTTTCGTACTGGCGCAATGCCGCGTAGATAATGAGTGACGGGTCCGAAACCTTCGATGCATCAAAGGGCTTTGTATACAAACCGTCCTCCTCCATTGTAAAGATGCGGTTTCTGCTGTTTTCGCTGCGGCCCATAATAAAGTAAGCGACCGCCGCACTTTTTCCGTCCGCACTTTTTCCAACCACAATACCGCGGCCGACGTACGGATTTCCCGAAATACGTTCTCCCATGGTTTTCATATCATAAATTCCCATTGTTACACCTCTTTACTTTCTGCAATATCCTTTGCAACCATTTCTACGGCTTTGGGTAAAAGTATCCATTCCGCTTCTTCCATGACTCGCTTTTGTAAGGTTTCCGCCGTATCGGAAGGCAAAATATCCACAGCCTTTTGCAGGATAATTTCGCCGCCGTCGGGGATTTCATTTACAAAGTGCACGGTTGCGCCCGTCACCTTCACGCCGTAGGCGAGTGCCGCCTCATGCACATGAAGGCCATAAAAGCCTGCCCCGCAAAAAGCGGGAATCAAGGACGGATGCACGTTTACAATCCGCCTCGGGTACGCCTTTGTAAATGCTTCACTCAAAATACACATAAAGCCTGCAAGCACAATCATCTCAATGTTATGCGCCCGAAGGTGTGCTAAAATCTGTTCCTCAAACTCTGCCGATGTGCGGCAGGATTGTTTCTCTACCACCGCCGTGGGAACACCTGCTTTTTCCGCACGCGTCAGCGCGTATGCGTCTTTTTTATTGGAAAGAACAAGGGCAATCTGCCCGTTTGGCATCTCCCCGCGCGCCGCCTTGTCCAAAAGCGCCTGCAGGTTGATGCCGCCGCCTGATACAAGCACCGCAATCTTTGTCTTTTCCATAAAACTCCTCATTCCAATCCTTTATCTTATAAAAGCTCTATGCCATCACCTTCGACAATTTCGCCCATGATATAGGCATCCTCACCCGCGGCTTTCAGTACCTCGAGTGCACGGGCGGCATCATCCTTCTTGACCACAACGCTCATGCCGACGCCCATATTAAAGGTGTTATACATGTCACGCTCGGGGATGTTGCCCGTCTTTGCAATCAAATTGAAAATCGGCAGAATACGAAGGGAAGCTTTATCAATTTTTGCGCCAAAGCCCTTCGGCAGACTGCGCGGAATATTCTCATAAAAACCACCGCCCGTAATGTGCGAAATCGCGCGCACGGTGCATGCTTCAATCAATGCTAAAATCGGCTTTACATAAATCTTTGTCGGCGTCAGAAGCGTTTCGCCGATGGATTTGCCGCCGAGTGCTTCCACGGGGCTTTTGATGTCATTTTTTTCTACGTCAAAGACCTTTCTTACCAAAGAAAAGCCGTTTGAATGTACGCCGCTTGACGGAAGCGCCAAAATCATGTCACCCTTTTCCATGCTTTCGGGGCGCAGAATTTTTTCCTTGTCCACCACGCCGACCGCAAAGCCTGCAAGGTCATATTCATCAATCGGGTAAAAACCAGGCATTTCTGCAGTTTCGCCGCCGATGAGCGACGCGCCGCTTTGCACACAGCCCTCCGCAACGCCCGACACGATGGATGCAATCTTCTCAGGCACGTTCTTGCCGCATGCAATGTAATCGAGGAAGAAAAGCGGTTTTGCACCGCAGCAAATAATATCATTGACGCACATGGCAACACAGTCTATACCCACCGTGTCATGCTTGTCCATTAAAAATGCCATCTTAAGCTTTGTACCGACGCCATCGGTACCACTGACCAAAACAGGCTTTTTCATGCCCGTGATGTCCAGTTCATACAGGCCGCCAAAGCCGCCTACATCCGAGCATACACCACTCGTTATGGTGCGCGCAATATGTGCCTTCATAAGCTCTACTGCCCTGTAGCCTGCCGTAATGTCTACACCCGCTGCGGCGTAGCTTTCAGATTTTGAATTTTTCATTTTTTATTCCCTCCCGTTCCAGCAATACGTGCAAAGCTTGCACGGCGGCAGTCCGATGGATTTGATTGCGCCTTCCAGGGACTGATATTCCAAAGATGCAAAATTAAATTTTTCGCTGATGGCGCGGCGCATGTTCTTGCCGCGCTCTGTGCTCGCGTCACTATACTCATCGAGATGTTTAAAGCCCTCTTCTCCCTCAAGCTCCATGATGGTTGCGCGGGTAATGAGGTCTAAATCACTCGTAGAACGCGAGAAATTCAAGAATTTACAGCCATACATAATCGGCGGGCAAGCAGAACGCATGTGCACTTCTTTTGCGCCGTTTTCGTATAAGAATTCGACCGTTTCGCGAAGCTGTGTGCCGCGGACAATGGAATCGTCCACAAACAGAAGCTTTTTATCCTTGATAAGGTCACTTACGGGCACCTGCTTCATCTTCGCCACGCGGTTTCGCTCCGCCTGATTCGGCGGTGTAAAGCTGCGCGGCCACGTCGGCGTGTATTTAATAAACGGTCTTGCAAACTGCATGCCGCTTTCGTTGGCATAGCCGATTGCATGTGGCGTGCCCGAATCCGGCACACCGCCGACATAGTCAATATCCTGCACCTTACCCGTTTCCTTGTCATGCTGCGCCATGGTTTTCCCGTTTCTGTAGCGCATAACCTCAACGTTTATCCCCTCATAGGTCGATGTGGGGTAGCCGTAATATGTCCATAAAAACGCGCACATGCGCATTTCCTCACCCGCAGGGCAAAGCTCTCTGATGCCGTCCGTATCAATCTCCACCGCCTCGGCAGGCCCAAGCTCCTTTTCCAAAACGTAGCCGAGCTTTTCAAAGGCGAACGACTCAAAGGAAACACTGTAGCCATCCTCTTTTTTACCGATTAAAACAGGAATACGCCCAAGTCTGTCACGCGCGGCAATGAGCGTTCCGTCCCCTTTTAAAATGAGGATGGATGCCGTGCCTTCAATGGATTCCTGCGCAAAGCGAATGCCTTCCCCGAACGTATTTTTCTGATTGATAAGCGCGGCGATAAGCTCTGTCGTATTGACAACGCCGCCCGTCATGGTGCTGAAATGTCCGCCGCTTGACGAGGCAAAATATTTTTGTATCAACGCTTCCGCGTTATTGACAATACCGATGGTACAGATGGCATACGTGCCGAGGTTGGAACGAATCAGAAGCGGCTGCGGGTCTGCATCACTGATGCAGCCGATGGCCGAATTCCCCTGCATTTCCTCAAAAATATGCTCAAACTTTGTACGAAACGGTGAATTTTCAATGTTGTGTATGTCGCGTTGCAAGCCTTTTTTTGTGTCATACGCCGCCATACCGCCACGCCGTGTGCCGAGATGCGAATGATAATCCGTCCCGAAAAACACGTCGGAAATGACGTCATGCTTGCATAACGCGACGAAAAAACCTCCCATGCTGATAGCCTCCTACTTATTCTCCAAATACTCTGTTCATCATTTCGTTGTATGCGTTCTCAATGCCGCAGCATTCTCTTTACTAAGAAACAATCACAGAATTCTCGTTTTCTGTCTTAAATACCTTCTTTGCCTTTCCTTCATGAAGCCGTTACACTTTTCCACTTTGCGTTCATTCATTAAGCTTTGCGGCAATTGCCGCGTCCTTCTCCAGTACCTTCCGGCTGTCAGCTTCTCTTTTTTTCTGCAGCTTGTCCGCAAGTGCCGCATCCGAAATGGCAAGCATTTCAATGCAAAGCAAAGCGGCATTGGCAGCACCGTTTACGGCAACCGTTGCAACCGGAATACCGGTCGGCATCATTACCGTAGACAAAAGCGCGTCAATACCGCCGAGTCCGCCCGAGGCTACAGGAATCCCTACAACGGGCAATGTTGTATTTGCGGCAATCGCACCCGCAAGGTGCGCCGCCATACCGGCTGCCGCGATAATCGCGCCGTAGCCGTTTTCTCTTGCCGTTTTACTGAATAAAGCCGCTTCCTCGGGTGTACGATGCGCCGAAAAAACATGTACGACGTATGGCACGCCGAACGACTTTAACATATCCACAGCCTTTTGCACAACCGGCAAATCGCTGTCGCTTCCCATGATAATTGCAATTTTTTTCATGCCAAAACCTCCTTAATAATATAAAAAAGAGCGCACTTATGTCCTATAAACGGTAAGTGTGCCCAGACGGTCGGCTCTTCTTCTCCTTTGTTTCTCCGTGGTACTCCACTTTTATCCGTCAGTCGCAAAGGATGATTCTTTTCTTTGACTTACATATTATATCATGCCGCCCATATTCTTGTCAATATAAATATTATACAGATTTTGCGCATTTTGCGCGCCGTTTTTTTGTTTATCGCAAGGAAGTATGCAAATTTTTTACAAAAAAATCGCATCACGGCGGCGCGTAATACGTACACGGTCGTGATGCGTTTTTCTTAAAATTTTAAACCTTTTCTATTTTCTTAGTACATGCCGCCCATGCCGCCGCCCATCGGGGGTGCAGCCGGTGCTTCCTTTTCGGGCTGGTCTGCTACGAGGCTTTCCGTTGTCAGAACCATTGCCGCAACGCTTGCTGCATTTTCAAGTGCGCTGATGGAAACCTTAGCGGGATCAACGATACCTGCAGGAATCATCTCAACATATTCGCCCTTCAAAGCGTTAAAGCCGATGCCCTTAGCGCTGGAGAGAACTTTGTCAATGATAACAGAGCCTTCAAGACCTGCGTTTGCTGCAATCTGTCTTACCGGTGCTTCCAAAGCCTTCAGTACGATTGCTGCACCTGTCTTTTCATCGCCTTCCAAGGTAGCGATAAGCTTCTCAACATCTTCCATTGCGTTTACAAATACTGTACCGCCGCCTGCTACAATACCCTTTTCTACAGCTGCACGTGTTGCTGCGAGTGCATCTTCAACGCGAAGCTTCTTTTCCTTCATTTCTGTTTCTGTTGCAGCACCAACCTTGATAACAGCTACGCCGCCTGCAATTTTTGCAAGTCTTTCCTGCAGCTTTTCGCGGTCAAAGTCAGAAGTTGTTTCTTCAATCTGCTTTCTGATTTGTGCAACGCGGTCACGAATTGCGTTTGTATCGCCTGCGCCATCAATGATAATGGTATTTTCTTTTTGTACCTGAATCTGTCTTGCAGTACCGAGCATATCAATGGTTGCTTCCTTAAGCTCGAGACCGAGTTCTTCGGAAATGACCTGGCCGCCCGTTAAGATTGCAATATCCTCAAGCATTGCCTTTCTTCTGTCACCAAAACCAGGTGCCTTTACAGCAACGCAGGTGAAGGTGCCGCGCAATTTATTAACAATCAATGTAGAGAGTGCTTCGCCTTCGAGGTCCTCTGCAATAATCAAAAGCTTTTTGCCCGACTGTACAATCTGTTCCAAAATCGGCAGAATTTCCTGCACGTTGGAGATTTTCTTGTCTGTGATTAAGATAAGCGCATCGTCCAAAACTGCTTCCATTTTCTCTGTATCTGTTACCATGTAGGGTGTGATATAGCCGCGGTCAAACTGCATGCCTTCTACAACTTCGCTGTAGGTTTCAGCCGTTTTGGAATCCTCAACTGTGATAACGCCGTCACCCGTGACCTTTTCCATTGCTTCTGCAATAAGTTCGCCAACGGTTTCGTCTGCTGCGGAAATTGCCGCAACACGTGCGATATCCTCTTTGCCCTTTACGGGTTCGCTTGCCTTGTCGATGTAGGCAACTGCAGTGTCAACTGCCTTTTGGATACCCTTTCTGACAACCATCGGGTTTGCGCCTGCCGCAACGTTCTTCATGCCCTCATGAATGAGTGCCTGTGCCAGGAGTGTTGCGGTCGTTGTGCCGTCACCTGCAACGTCATTTGTCTTGGTTGCAACTTCTTTTACAAGCTGTGCGCCCATGTTTTCAAATGCATCGGGAAGCTCAATTTCCTTTGCAATCGTCACACCGTCATTTGTGATTAAGGGTGCGCCGAACTTTTTGTCCAATACTACGTTTCTGCCCTTCGGGCCGAGTGTTACCTTTACAACGTCAGCCAGCTGGTTGATACCGCGTTCCAAAGAACGTCTGGCCTCTTCGCCGAATAAAATATCCTTTGCCATGCCTTATTCCTTCCTTTCAATTCTTCAAAAATTAGTCAACCTTCGCGAGAATATCACTTTGACGCAAAATGATGTATTCTGTACCGTCAATTTTAACTTCTGTACCGGCATATTTACTCATAATGACCTTGTCGCCGACCTTTACTTCCATAACAATTTCCTTGCCGTCTACAACGCCACCGGGGCCAACTGCCACGATTTCTGCAAGCTGGGGCTTTTCCTTTGCTGCGCCCGGGAGCACAATGCCGCTTTTTGTTGTTTCTTCACTTTCCAGCATCTTAATAACCACTCTGTCTGCCAAGGGTTTGATGTTCATAACTGATAACCTCCTGTTTGTTTTCTGGTTTTAGCACTCTCACGCGCCGAGTGCTAATATTGTTAAGTTTACCACATTTTCTCAGTTATTCAACATGCATATATTTTCATTTTTTCTATAAAATGCATATTTTTCTTCCGTTTTCTTTGTTTTTCTTTCGTTTTCTTAAAATTACATAATTTTCAAAAATGTCTTACCCCTTTTTTTGGAAATGAATTGCTTTTTTTAATTTAATATGTTATAATATTATAGTATAAAATGGTGGGAGGGTTTACTATGAATGACGATATCAAAAAAGTAGCATTAAGACTGCGTGAACTTCGCGAAATCGAAGGGCTTTCCACGCGTGAGGCGGCAGATATTTTCCGCGTTGCGCATGAGACATATTTAGAATATGAAAGCGGCTC
>JAZNLF010000086.1:0-7441 GCA_045578945.1 Clostridia bacterium
TTTGTAACAGACTATCCGAAGGAAATTAAGGCATTTTACATGCGTATGAATGAGGATGGCAAAACGGTGGCAGCCATGGACCTTTTGGTACCGGGCATCGGTGAGCTTATCGGCGGCAGTCAGAGAGAGGAACGCCTCGAGCGCCTCGAAGCACGCATTAGCGAGATGGGCATGCAGCCTGAGGATTACAGCTGGTATCTTGATTTAAGACGCTACGGCAGCACAAAACATGCAGGCTTTGGTCTTGGCTTTGAGCGCATGGTCATGTATGTGACGGGCATCACGAATATCCGCGATGTACTGCCGTTCCCGCGTACAGTCGGCACGGCGGAATTTTAGGAGGGACGAAATGCACACGTTTATTACTATCGTTGTACCTGCAATTGCAATTGTCCTCTTGTTTAGATTTCTGGGCGTCGCAGGTGGAATTGCGGGGTTTTGCCTATACTTTTTCGGCATGATTCTTATAAAATTTCCCGATTACCTCATGCTTTTTGCAAGCATGCGGTATACAAAAACGCCTGAAAAAGCGTTAAACTACATGGAAATTGCACTTAAAACAAAGCGCCTTCGCGTGGATTATATCTTATATTACAGCTTTCTTTGCTTAAAAAGCGGAGATTTGGACAGAGCAGAGCGTGTACTCGATGCGGCGGAGGGCAAGAAGATGACCGACGAAAATGCACGCCGTGCGGCCATAAATCGCGCACTCCTGGTCTGGAAAAGGGGTAATATTAATGAAGCGATTGCAATTTTAGAGGAGCAACTGAAGCTTGGCGAGGACAAGGCAGTATATGGAACGCTCGGGCAGCTTCTTTTGGAAAACGGGCAGCTGCAGCGTGCGCGTGCGGTCAATGAGCGCGCCTTCGCGTTCGATAAATATGATGAAGCAATTACAGATAATTTAGCACTGACATATCGCATGACAGGGGATATCGACAGCAGCGTAAATCTCTATAAGGAGCTGACGAGTAAACGCCTCGGCATTCCGCTTCCTTATTATAACTATGGAGAAACGCTGTACGCGGTCGGCAAGAAGGAAGAAGCGGTGGAAATGATGGAAAAAGCGCTTTCCTATCCCATTTCCAAATTGGCGATTATAAGCCGCGAGGAAATTTGCGCCAGAATCGAACAGATTGAAGAAGAAATCAAAGGCCAGAATTAAAAAATGGATACTGAAATGGGCGCAATTTTAAAAAATAAATAAAAAAAGTAAAAAAATGTTGACAGAGCGGTAAATTTATGGTATACTTAGTTTACTTCTCAAAAGAAGTCTTTTTTTATGTGGGAGGTGTAATGACTGTGAGAGTAAAAATTACATTGGCATGTTCAGAATGCAAACAGCGTAATTATGATACGATGAAGAACAAAAAGAACAGCCCTGATCGTTTGGAAATGAGCAAGTATTGCAGATTCTGCAAGAAGCATACTGCGCACAAGGAAACGAAATAATATACCCTACGGAGGTATTACTGTGAAAAAGTTTTTTTCAAAAATCGGCAAATTTTTTAAAGATTTAAAGGCAGAAATAAAAAAAGTTATTTGGCCGACAAAGAAGCAGCTTATCAACAACACTTCTATAGTCATTATCTGCATTTTGGTTGTTGGTATCGGAATCTGGGTTTTGGATTACCTATTTTCTCTCGGTGCGTCCAAGCTTTTAGGCATCGGCTAAAAGTCGTACGCTCAATTTTTGGAATTAAGGAGGGAGTGCTGTGTGCTTTTTTGCATCAGCACGCAGGTAAGCTATGGCCGGCAATGCAAGATGGTATGTAGCTCATACATATTCGAGCTACGAAAATAAAGTAAAAGCAAATATTGAAAAGACAATTGAAAATCGCGGTATGCAGGATTTGATTTTTGACATCCGCGTACCGATGGAAGAAGTCGTAGAGCAAAAGGGCGAGGAAAAGAAGGTCGTATCCCGCAAGGTGTATCCCGGTTATGTATTCGTGAAGATGATTATGACGGATGAAAGCTGGTATGTTGTACGCAACACACGCGGTGTTACAGGCTTTGTAGGTCCCGGTTCAAAGCCGGTGCCGCTTTCTGATGCAGAGGTAGAGGCAATGGGCGTTGAGGCCCGCGTTGTCAAGCTTGATTTTGAGGTTGGTGACAATGTACGCATTACCGATGGCCCCTTGGAAAGCTTTATCGGCGTAATTGAGGAAATCAACATGGAAAAACGCAAGATTCGCGTTTCTGTTTCTATGTTCAGCCGTGAAACCCCGGTTGAGCTGGAATTCCATCAGGTTGAAGCTTTGGAATAAAGGCCGCGAGGCTTTTTATGGTGGGAGGGCGCAAAAAGCGTCCGCCAGATACCACATTTTTAGGAGGTAAAAGTTATGGCACAGAAAATTACGGGCTACATTAAATTGCAGATTCCGGCAGGCAAAGCTACACCGGCACCCCCTGTTGGCCCGGCACTCGGTCAGTACGGTGTAAATATCGTACAGTTCACAAAGGAATTTAACGAAAAGACAGCAAAGGATGCAGGTCTTATCATCCCGGTTGTTATTACCGTGTATGCAGACAGATCCTTCACCTTTATTACAAAGACGCCTCCGGCGGCTGTCCTTTTGAAGAAGGCGTGTAAGATTGAAAGCGGCTCCGGCGTACCGAACAAAACAAAGGTTGCGACGATTAAGAAGAGCCAGCTGAAAGAAATCGCTGAAACAAAAATGCCCGACCTTAACGCTGCAAGCGTTGAAGCGGCTATGAGCATGATTGCGGGCACAGCACGCAGCATGGGAATTGTTGTAGAAGAAGATTAAGTGGGAGGAGTTATTCCGCCATTACCACAAGGAGGTTAAGTATCCGTGAAAAGAGGAAAGAATTATCAGGAAAGCGCAAAGCTTATTGAAAGCGCAAAGCTTTACGATGTCGAAGAAGCTTTTGACCTCGCTGTAAAAGGCGCAAAAGCAAAGTTTGACGAAACAGTAGAAGCACATATTAAGCTCGGTGTTGACTCCCGTCATGCTGACCAGCAGGTCAGAGGCGCGGTTGTTCTGCCGCATGGTACCGGTAAAAAAGTTCGCGTTTTGGTATTTGCCAAGGGCGATAAGATTGCAGAAGCAGAAGCTGCCGGTGCAGATTATGCAGGCGGCGAAGAGCTGGTACAGAAAATCCAGGGTGAAAACTGGTTTGAATTTGACGTTGTTGTTGCAACACCTGACATGATGGGTGTTGTCGGTAGAATCGGTCGTGTTCTCGGTCCTAAGGGCCTCATGCCGAACCCGAAGGCAGGTACGGTTACTATGGATTTGACGAAGGCAATTGCCGACATCAAAGCTGGTAAAATTGAGTACCGTCTTGACAAAACCAATATCATTCACTGCCCCATCGGTAAAGTTTCCTTCGGCAAGGAAAAGCTTGCAGAAAACTTTAAGGCATTGATGGATGCAGTTATCAAAGCAAAACCGGCAGCAGCAAAAGGCCAATATTTAAAGAGCGTTGCAATCGCTTCCACAATGGGCCCCGGCATTAAGCTCAATGCTGCAAAAATTGCTGACTAATTTATAATTTTATACACAAAGTTTTAGTCCGTCCGCAGACAGTCGGCCGCGAAAGCGTAAGCCCGACCGAGGAGAGAGTAAAAATGTTTTTTACGGTTCTCTGTCTGCATTTGGATAGAGAACCTTTTTTATCAGGGAGGTGAAAATATGCCAAGCGCAAAAATTTTAGAAGAAAAGAAAGCAGTCGTACAGGATCTGGTTGAAAAAATCAAAGGTGCTTCTGCAGGTGTTTTGGTTGACTATCGCGGTCTTACCGTTGAAGAAGACACAGCACTGCGTGTAAAGCTGAGAGAAGCTGGCGTTGATTACAAGGTCGTAAAGAATACTTTAACGCGTTTCGCTGCAAATGAAGTAGGTCTTACAGAGCTTGATCCGGTTTTAAACGGCCCCACAGCACTGGCACTGAGTGAAGATCCGGTTGCACCCGCAAGAGTGCTTTATGACTTCGCAAAAACAAATCCCAATCTCGAAATCAAGGCAGGCTTTTTGGATGGCAACGTAATTTCCATTGATGAGATTACACGCCTTGCATCTACGCCCAGCCGCGAGGTTCTGCTTGCCAAAATTATGGGCAGCTTGAATTCTCCGATTTCCGCACTTGTAAGAACATTGCAGGCGATTGTGGACAATGGCGTAGAGCCGGCTGATGCAGCATCCGCTGCAGCGGCAAATGAAGAAACAGCGGCACCCGAAGAAGCCGCAGCAGAAGCTCCCGCAGCAGAAGAAGCTCCGGCAGCAGAAGAAGCACCCGCACAGGATGCAGAATAATTATTAAGGAGGAAAATAAAAATGAGCAAGATTGAACAGATTATTGCAGATATCAAAGAACTGAAGTTATTAGAAGTTGCTGAACTCGTTAAGATGATGGAAGAAGAGTTCGGCGTATCTGCAGCTGCACCGGTAGCAGTAGCAGTTGCAGGTGATGCAGGTGCAGCAGCTGCAGAAGAGAAGAGCGAATTTGACGTTGTTCTCGCAGATGCAGGCGCAGAAAAGATTAAGGTTATCAAGGTTGTTCGCGAAATCACAGGCCTTGGTCTTAAGGAAGCAAAAGACCTCGTAGACGGCGCACCGAAGGCTATTAAAGAAGGCGTATCCAAGGATGACGCTGAAAGCTACAAAGCAAAGCTCGAAGAAGTCGGCGCAAAAGTAGAACTCAAATAATTGATTTTTACATCCAAACCACCCTGTCAATAAGATGGGGTGGTTTTTTGTTTGCAAAGCGAGCGTCTTATGTATTGTACGGAAGTGTGTTTTTCTGTTCAGCTTCACATCCATTCAAATAAAGGAAATTGAATTTAGTATTAATATCCATATTTATGTCAAAAAGTTTGGTCAAAATTACTATAAAAAAATTTGACGTTTTCTATTGCTTTTTGTTACAAATTTATAGTATTATATAATATATGGTGGAACGCGCTTTATCAAAGATTGTGAAAAACAATTTTTGCGCGTTTTTTATATGATATACAACAGGTATGTATATTTTTTATATTGAAGGGGGTTTTGATATGGCTCATATCAGCGATGCCGGTGTAAAAAAGATTAACGAAATCTGCGACAGATATCTTGATGAAAAAACACCGCTTATGATGATTTTGAGTGACATCCAGAACGAATATGGCTATATTCCGCTGGATGTGCAGCAAATTGTATCAGAGAGGACAGGGATTTCCGTTGCAGAGATTTACGGTGTAGTTACATTCTATTCCTTCTTCTCGCTCGAGCCTAAGGGCAAGTATGTTATCGGTTGTTGCATGGGTACGGCGTGCTATGTAAAAGGCGCGCAGCAGATTATTGACAAGTTTTCCGAAATATTGGGCATAGCCCCCGGAGAGACTACAGAGGACGGTCTTTTTACCATTGATGCGCTGCGTTGTATCGGTGCCTGCGGTATCGCACCCGCAGTAACGATCAATGGTAAGGTATATCCGAAGATGACTGTAGATATGGTTTCTCCTGTCATTGAAGAATATCGTGCTATGGGAGGTACCAACTGATGAAAACATTTGCAGAATTAGATGCTAAGATTTGTAGCTGTACAGAAGCTTTAAATGCAAAAATTTGCGGCTCTGACGGAAAGCGTGCGATTTTGCTTTGCGGTGGTACAGGCTGTCTTTCGTCAAACTCTATGGACATTAAAGAAAAATTCGAGGCGCTGGTTGCCGAAAATCATATGGAAGATAAAGTCAGCGTGAATATTGTAGGTTGTTTCGGCTTCTGCTCACAGGGCCCCTTTGTAAAGATTTTCCCTGAGGATACACTCTATCGTCTGGTTCGGGTAGAGGATGTAGAGGAAATTTTCAATACGGACATCCTCGGCGGAGAGATTGTAGAGCATCTTCTCTATATCGAACCGAACACAGGGAAGAAGGTTGCAAGGCAAGATGATATTAACTTCTATAAAAAGCAGAAGCGTATCGCTTTGCACGGGTGCGGCGTTATCAACCCCGAAAATATTGACGAGGCCATGGGAGAAGGTGCTTTCCAGGGTCTGAAAAGAGCACTCTCTATGGACCGAAAGGCAGTTATAGATGAAGTGCTTTCGGCGGGACTTAGAGGACGCGGCGGTGCAGGCTTCCCGACAGGCCGCAAGTGGTCATTTGCTTTTGCGAATGAAGCAGACCAAAAGTATGTTGTATGTAATGGCGACGAGGGTGACCCCGGCGCATTTATGGATCGTTCTATTCTTGAAGGCAATCCCTTTGCTGTTATTGAGGGCATGATGATTGCGGGATATGCAATCGGCGCTACTGAAGGTTATTTTTATGTTCGTGCCGAGTATCCGATTGCGGTAAATCGTCTGCGTAATGCTATAAAACAGATGAATGAGGCAGGCATCCTTGGTGAAAACATCATGGGTTCGGGCTTTAGCTTCCACGCACATATCCGTCTTGGCGCCGGTGCTTTTGTATGCGGTGAGGAGACGGCACTTTTAAACTCCATCGAGGGCAAGCGCGGTATGCCGCGTCCCCGTCCTCCGTTCCCTGCTGTTAAGGGGCTTTGGGGCAAGCCTACTATCGTGAATAATGTTGAGACACTCGCTTGCGTTCCCTATATCCTTCGTGAAGGTGCAGCGGCGTTTGCCAGCTGCGGTACCGAAGGGTCAAAGGGTACAAAGGTATTTGCGCTCGGCGGCAAGGTGAATAATGTCGGCCTTGTGGAGATACCTATGGGCACAACGCTGCGCGAGCTTATCTATGATATCGGCGGCGGTATTCCCGATGGTAAGGCATTTAAGGCTATCCAGACGGGCGGCCCTTCGGGCGGATGTCTTACAAAAGAAAGTCTTGACGAGCCGATTGATTTTGATAATCTGGTTGCAAACGGCTCGATGATGGGCTCAGGCGGTGCTATCGTTATGGACGAGGACAACTGTATGGTTGACGTTGCGAAATTCTATATGGAATTTATCTGCGACGAGTCCTGCGGTAAGTGTTCTCCCTGCCGTATCGGTACCAAGAGAATGCTTGAGATACTTACACGCATCACAGAGGGCAATGGCACGATGCAGGACCTTGAGGAGCTTGAAGAGCTTGGACGTTCTGTGAAGGCAAATGCCTTGTGCGCACTTGGGCAGACGGCTGCCAACCCGATTATGTCCACGCTGGCGCACTTTAGAGACGAGTATCTTGCACATATTGTAGACAAGACATGTCCTGCTAAAGTATGTAAAAAGCTCATGCAGTACAGAATCATACAGGATCAGTGCTTTGGCTGTGGTATGTGTGCGAAAGCATGTCCTGCCAATTGCATTGAAAAGACAGACTATATAGCCCCCGGCAAGAAGCTTGCATCGTATCGGATTGACCCGCAAAAATGCGTCAAGTGTGGTGCTTGCATGGCTACCTGTAAGTTTAAGGCAATCGTTAAGAAGTAATTAGGAGGACTGAAAAATGGCTAAAATAAATATTAAAATAGAGGGTGTC
>JAZNLF010000087.1:0-5069 GCA_045578945.1 Clostridia bacterium
ATTTTGCTTGCTTCCGTCCAATGCAATCTCTACCGTACCCTCGTACGCCGACGAGCTTGCATTGAACAGATTTCCCTTCCTTTTTCCTCGTCTGCCAGCGTGTCGATAGGTTTATCGACACGCTGAGACAACCTCACATGAGGTTGTCTTTTTTATGCAAATCATATTTCCATCTACTTCAATATGGAAACCGCGTCTTTAATCGTTTTTTCAAAAGCTTCTTTGCCATATTTATCGACTTCGGCCTTGTTCTTTTCACCATGCGTCAGGCACCCTGCCCCGCCGATACAACCGCCGACACATGCCATGCCTTCAATGAAATTCGCGTCTAACACATTTTTACTCTTTTTAAGAAGTGCCATTTTACAAGCTTCAATCCCGTCGCAGGGGATTGCTTTTAAGTCAAAATCTATATTTTGTTCTTTTAAGCCCTGCAAAACGGCATCGGATAAACCGCCCGAACGCGCAAAGACTCTTCCAAAATAGGATGCATTATCCAAAACATCTTCTGAGAGTGTTGTTATGTCAATATCCTTGCTGTCATAAAGTGCCTGCAGCTCTTCAAAAGTAAGCACCGCATCTACATAAGGCTTCACTCGGTCAAGCTGTGCTTCCGCCTTTTTGGCGGTACATGGACCTATGAATACGACTTTTGATGTTGCATCCGTACTTTTAATATACTTTGCGAGTGTGGCCATTGGTGAAAGATTATGCGAAATATGCTGCACCAAATCAGGAAATGCGGATTTTACATAGGCTACAAACGCAGGGCAGCAGGAGCTTGTTAAAAATCCTTTTTCACTAAGCTCTTTCGATTCGGCCCATGCTACCATATCCGCACCGAGCGCTGCTTCCACAACTGTGAAGAAGCCAAGCTCTTTGAGGCCTTGAATCACCTGACCGAGTTTCGCGTAGGTAAATTGACTCGAAATCGAAGGTGCTACCATTGCGTAGACCTTATACTTGGTATTGCCTTCGCTTTTCTTAATAATGTCAACTACATCCAATATGAATGACTTATCCATAATTGCACCGAACGGACACTGATATACACAAGCGCCGCAAGCGGTGCATTTATCGTTGTTAATCGCTGCCGCATTGTTCTCATTGATAGAAATAGCCTTTACTTTGCAGGCGTTCTGACACGGACGCTTTCGGTTTACAATGGCAGAGTAAGGACAAACCTTTGCACATTGCCCGCACTCAACACATTTTGTTTTATCAATATGTGCCACATGATTGAGGTCAAAGGAAATCGCACCTTTTTTGCAAACGTCTTCACATCTGTGCGCCAGGCATCCTCTGCAGGAATCCGTCACTTCATACCCTGCCGCGGGACATTCATCACAGGCAATATCAATCGTTTCAATTACATTGGGGTTTTCCTTATCACCGCCCATGGCGATTTTCACGCGCTCTGCAAGAATGGCCCGTTCCTTGTAAACACAGCAGCGCATGGTCGGCGTTTTCCCGGGAACAATGGTTTTTGGTATTTTTAGAATGTTTTCAAGAAGTGTATCATTCCAGGCCTCTTTTGCGACCTCGCGCAGCACTTTATATTTTAAATATTGTACCTTTGTATCAAATTTTCGCATACTGTTCTCCTTGTACGTAACAGAGATTAAAAATAGCTGACTTTAATTTTTTTCCCCATCTGTTTGAGGCACTTTGAAAGCTCCTCAACCAAATTCATTTTAATACCGAAGTTTATAGGCAAATTCGGGTTTTGGTGCGCCGGATTGATAGCACGGCCGACATAAAAATTTATATCGGTTGCTTCTTCAAACAACAGCTGACAAATCAAAGAAGCGCCGTCACGCTTGAAGTTCCAATGTTCGTACATGCCGTTTTCGCCCAGATAATCCTTTGCGTATTCCAAAACTTTATTGATTGTGATAACACCTTCCGTCACCAAATCAACGCCTTCGATTTTAGCAATCGGGGGGACGTCCGATTTTTCATAATTCAGCGTTGCTACAAGCGGCTTTCTTAAATAATTTGCCGCAATGGACGCCGTCGTTCCGCCGCATATAATATGCTTTCCTTCCTTTGAGAAGAAAAGGGACATCATGCGGTCGCAGTCATCTCTGTTTGCAGGCGGACCAAATAAAATATTCATCGGTTCCCGTTTTCTGATTTTTACAATGCAGGCTGTTGCATCATCTCCCGGTGCGTAGCCGTAGAGCTTATCACATTCGTCAATAAGCATGGTCGACAGATTCTTCGCCGTCAGGCCCGTTGCCGCCATTACCTCCATATAGTCTATAATGTCCTCCCGCTTCCAACCGAAGTTATAGGCAAGACCGATGCCTGCATGGGGGCAACCGTCGCTCATGGCTATAAATACATCGCCCTCCAAAAGGCGTATTACCGATTTATATATCTTTTTCCCGTCAATGTTCATTTCTGTCTTGGGGTAATCGTAATTCTGATTATTCCGAAGCACAATGACCTGCGGGTTATCATACTGAATAATTTCGGCTGTTTCGTTGTTTATAATGTGTATCATGGTAAATGTCGAATAGGCAACGCCGCGGACGGAGCAAACGGGAAGCGTTGCCGCAATCGTGGATACACATTCTTCAATCGGCAGTCCTGCCGCCATCATCGTGGAAATGATTTTGGAAGTCAGTGTTGACAAAATGCTTGCTTTCACACCACTTCCAAGACCATCGGCAAGAACGATAACCGTTCCATTATCACTTTGTTCCACAATCTCTACATGGTCACCGCAAAGCTGCTCGCCGTGGTGGTTAATACTTTTCCAGCCGATATCTGCGCATAAATCATTCATCCTGTATTGACTCCTTTAGCTTTGCAAGCGCAATTTTTGTTTCAGCGGCTGTTTCACCGAGAAGGGATGCGATTTCCTGCACGATACGCATTTGCTTGTCTACAACCTTGTTGGCAACCTCAACGGTTTTTCTGCTGATGCTTTCTTTTTTCTCCCGTTCATTTTGTGCATCCGTAATATCGCGCATAATGCCGATGAGAAGGTGTGAATCCTTGTCGTATAGAACGGACTGCTCGACATATCGCTTGTATTCAGCGAGATATACCTTCTTGTTTCTGATATCGACACCTGTATTTTTCACTTCGATAAAGTCGCTCGGGTCCATAATGCGAATGACTAAATCGCCAAGCACATCTGTCTCCGAACGGATGTTCATTATATTTTTTGCAGCCTCGTTTATTTGCTGCACTTCCAGTTCTTCATTCAGAACAATAAGGCCGTTTGGCGTATTCTTTACGATGGTATCGGAAAAACTTTCCGCCTTATCCTTTAAATACGGCAGACACATCGAAATTTCCGCTTTGCCTTGGCAAATCGCAATTGCCTTATCGCGGCAGGTGTTATATCCGCAGGAACCGCAGTTGAGTTCATCAGAAGGCTTGGATTTACCCATTTGACGAAGAACATTTTGAATTTCGGCCTCAGATGGCGTCTGCAGCCTGTGTTCTATATAAACAAACTGCTTTTTCAGCTCTAAGTTATCAGGCTGCTTTACCGCAAAGTCCTCGCTGCCTGCATAGTTTGCTATGGTTATAAAATCTTTAACGGGTGCGCTGCGATGATATTTTTCCATAATGGGGCCGCCTATACAGCTGCCGACACACGCTGACATTTCGATAAAACACTTGTGTATTTTGCCGTTTTCTATATCTCTTAAAGCATCCATGCAGTTTTCAATTCCATCAAGCGCAATATAGGTATAGCCCGAAATGTTTTGCTCCATGGTTTTTAAAATCCCGCCTGTTGTGGGGAATAATCTTGCACGGCTCTCTGTATTTGCATCCAAATTTTGCGTAAGTTCAATTTTTTCCTCTTTTAGCCAATTCGTGAGCTGCTCGAAAGTCAGGACTGCATCCACGATACCTTCATAATGTTCAGCTTCGTCTTTTTTTGCTACACAAGGCCCGATAAATACGGTCTTCGCTTTCGGGATTCTCTTTTTAATATCCAGAGAGTGTGCCTGCATCGGGGAAACAACATCCGCAAGATATGCCAAAGATGCAGGGAAGTATTTTTGTATGAGAAGATTGATGGAATGGCAGCAGGAGGAAATAATAATGTCGCGCCCGTCTTCCCGCAGCATTCTCTCATACTCTTTTTTTACAATTGTTGCACCAACGGCTGTTTCCTCAACGTCTGAGAAGCCAAGCGCCTTCAGAGCCTGTCGCATAGAATCAATGCCCACACCTTCGTAATTTGCAATAAATGAAGGCGCAAGACTGACTATAACAGGGTCCTCGTTTTGCAAGAGTACCTTTACCTTTTCCGTATCATCTGAAATCTCTTTTGCGTTTTGCGGGCAAACGACAAAACAATGTCCGCATAAAACACATTCATTCCCTATGATATGCGCCTGGTTCCCCGAAAAACGAATGGATTTTACGGGACAGTGTCGAATACATTTATAACAGTTTTTGCAATTGGATTTTTTAAAAGTTAAGCAATTGGGCATCAAAATTACTCTCCTTTTTGTTTTAATACAAGAAGCTTTTTTGGCTTTGAGGATTTAAAAGGCGGATAAACCAGTATCCGCCTTTTGTCATACAGACAATTTTAGTCCGCCACAAGGGGCAAAACTTTTTCTTTGAAAAAGGTTCTCGCCTCGCTGGCAAGGATTGTAAATTTTTCCTCCCCGATTTTAACGGACACAGTGCCGCCCGAGCAAGCGCGCATGCAAAAAGCGGCGGAAACTGTTACCTTATCGTGAAGCTTATATGACTCGATAAGATGCTGAAAACTCATTACTACGTTATTCGCGCCGTTTAAATGGCATGAAGTTCCTACGCATACAGAAACAGTTATCATATCGATTTACTCCTTATTATAGTCTACATGCAGAAGCTCATGTGCTTTCCCTTTGATAATATCGTTATAAACAGTAGCAATCACGGGATTTTCCTCGCTTCTTCTGATGCTGTGCATAAGGTCTGCCTCATAAAGGCCGCGCATTCTTTCCTCTACGCCATCCTTGCCGACATACGGCTGACCGCCGCCGTTTGCACAACCGCCGGGGCATGCCATGATTTCAATGAAATGAAAATGCTCACCCGCTTTT
>JAZNLF010000088.1:0-3880 GCA_045578945.1 Clostridia bacterium
GGCAATGTCACTCAAGGCAAATCCCATGGAAATCGGCACAAAGGTAGATGCACTCCTTTCGGAGCTTCGCGCTACAAAGCGTGCGCTTGAATCCGTAAACGCAAAAATTGCGGGCGGCAAAGCGAATGACGCGATGGATAATAAATTGACGATAGATGGTGTAGACGTTGTTGTCACCCGCGCTGACGGGCTTTCTGTTCCCGACCTTCGCACAATGGGTGACAGCATTAAAGAAAAACTCACCTCGGGTGTGGTTGTCATCGGCAGCAACACAGACGGAAAGCTTATGTTCCTTGCCATGGCAACAAAGGAGGCGACCGCGCGCGGCGTTCATGCAGGCAATATTATTCGTGAAATTACTGCGATTGCAGGCGGCAGCGGCGGCGGCAAGCCCGATATGGCACAGGGCGGCGGCAAGGATGCCTCGAAAACCGATGCGGCCTTGTCTGCGGTCGAAAACATTGTAAAAGCACAAATAAAATAAGGAGGTCTTTTTGATGGATTGCTTATTTTGCAAAATTGCGGCAGGCGAAATCCCCTCCAAGAAGGTGTATGAGGACGAATTGGTGTATGCCTTTTATGACATTGAGCCGCAGGCACCCACGCACTTTCTTGTGATTCCGAAGGCACATATTGCCTCGGCCAATGATTTAAACGCGGAAAACACGGCAGTCATTGCACACATTTTCGCTGTTATCCCGAAAATTGCAGCCGAGCTCGGTATTGCACAAAACGGCTACCGCATTGTCAATAACTGCGGCGCGGATGGTATGCAATCTGTGCAGCATCTGCACTTTCATGTTCTGGGCGGAAGGCAGCTTAAGTGGCCACCAGGATAAAAAAAGTATTGGGGATAAAAAAAGGAGCGTTTTGAAACGCTCCTTTTTTTATGCTTCATTATGTTTTATAACTACTGCCCTCTTCCATCTTCCCGAAAGGAAGAACAAAATCGCGATTATCATGGACACAAACGAGGATGCAGGTCCGCAAAGTCCTACGCCGAACATGCCCCAATCCAGCACCATACCGCCGATATACGCGGCAGGAATACGAATGAGAAGTGAGGACAGCATACTGTTTATAAGTGTAAACGTGGTATGCCCGCTGCCGATGAAAAGTCCTGCAAATCCAAACATAACCGCTGCAAAAAGATAATCAAAGCTATACGCGCGCATGTACGCCGTGCCCGCCTCTACCAGCGCTGCATCGTTTGCAAAAATGCGCATGATTTCACCGGGGAACAACATGGCAATGAGAAATACAACAAAGCTTATGGAAAAGCCGATAATCGTGCCGATTTTCATAGTTTCCACCGCCCGTTCCATCTGTCCCGCACCGATATTTTGTGCGCTCATGGCCGCGATGGAGGAGTTCATGGCAATGGCAGGCAAAATGGCAAAGGAATTAAACTTTGCAACCGCGCCAAGTGCGGCAGATTCCGTCACACCGAGCATGTTGACAAGCGTTGTCAGAAACAGAAAAGAAACACCGACCACCACGTTTTGCACCGAGGTGGGAATCCCCACCTTCATCAGCATTTTAAAACGCTTGGGATGAAAGCCGAAGGATTTAAGCTTAAAATCAAAAATAAAATTGTTTATCTTTAAATATAAGATACAAAGCACCATGCTGACAGCCTGAGATGCCACCGTTGCGATTGCGGCACCCGCAGCACCCATATGTAAAACGCCAACCAAAATATAATCCAGCACAATATTCGTAGCACACGCAATGCCGACGAAGTATAGGGGATTTTTACTGTCCCCCATCCCGCGCATAACGGCGCTGAGCGCATTGTAACCAAAAATAAATATCGTGCCGAGTGCCGTGATAAGAAGATATCTGTCCGCCTCAGCGAAGGATTCTATCGGCGTCTTTACAAGGGACAAAAGCGGTTTTTTGCATACAACCATAAAAGCCGTCATAATCGCAGCAAGCACCAAAAGCGATGTAAGAAGCGTGCCGATGGTTTCACGAAGTGCACCCCTGTCCCGATTGCCGAGATATTGCCCAATCAGTACCGTGGCCCCTGCGGAAAGACCGATGACAAGGTTTGTAATGACAAGCGTAATCTGTCCGCCAATATTGACGCCTGCCATACTCGCCGTGCCCTCGTACTGACCGACGATAATCATATCTACCACGCTATATAAAGATTGAATCAGGTTGGAAATAATAAACGGCAGTGCAAACCGCCAAAGCTGCTTGCCGACGTGCCCTTTTGATAAGTCAGTTTCAAATTTACTCACACATGTACCTCCGTTTTTTCTTCTATACGTTAAATTCCCCACGCCGCAATCCGCCACGTGGGGAATTTGGTGCTCGAGACCGGAATCGAACCGGTACGGGATTGCTCCCACGGGATTTTAAGTCCCGGGCGTCTGCCAGTTCCGCCACTCGAGCTTACAACAAAGAATAGTATAGCATATTTTTATAAAAAAGTCAACATTTTTTTCAGATATACACTTATTTTTCTTCCTTCATATACTCGGTCGGCGTTCTGCCTGCCACTTTTTTAAATACCTTAGAAAAATAAAAGGCATCATTATAGCCGCACGCCGCCGACAAACTGCGCACAGAATATGGTTTCTTTTCCAAAAGCTTTAAGGCATACTGAATACGGATATTATTTAGGTAGTCCGTAAATTTCATTTTCATTTTTTTGGAAAACAACGCTGAAAGATATTTTTCGCTGTAGAAAAAGAGCGTCGCTACACGTTTTAGAGATAACGCCGGGTCTGTAAAATTACTGTCGATATACTCGAGAATGCACTCAAATCGGTCTTCCCCTGCAAGGATGTGGCTATTCTCTGGCACATTTACAAAGGAGAGCGTATACAAAAGCACACTTTCTGTCAGCATATTGGCATTGATACGCGTCATCCTGCGGATTGCACCCATCCAAAATTCATATAGATTGCCGAGGTTATGAAATATCATTCTGTCAGGCCCGATGTCCACGCCATCCAAAAGTTTTTTTGCACCCGGCCCGTCAAAAGCTATGTAAAGATATGTAAAATTATTGGTTCCTTCAATTTCATACGAACGATACGGAAACGTAAAAAACAAAGAGCCTGCCTCCAGGGGATATTCCCTGTCGTCAATCTTCAAAACGCCGCTTCCCTTTGCAACAAGTACAGCGCGATAGCCCGAATGAAAAAAAGGCTGTGCGAGACGACGAAGGCCTGTTTCGTACACAAAACAAAAATATTTTACTTCCCCGTCATACTCCTTCACAGGCATAAAATTACAAATATCCTTCATGGTGCAACACCTCATTTTGAATTATACTATAAAAAGAGAAGAAAATCAACATTATGTGGGTTTTTTACAAAAAAAAATAGGTTTTATCTATTTACAAACGTGCATTTCCATGTTATACTAAAAAAAAAAGGAGTCGATTGTAATGAAAAAATTACGTGTCGGTGTCGTTGGTCTCGGCCACAGAGGCAGAGCTATGATTAAAATTTCCGCCAGTATTGATTGTGTGGAAGTTGCCGCAGCTTGTGACCTTTTCCCCAGAAACTGGTATGAAAAACAATGGCTTTCAGATGCACCCCTTTGTGAAATGTTCCCGAAGGCAACCTTCTATGAGGATTATGATGAGATGCTTGACAAGGCAAATCTTGATGTAGTCATCGTAGAAACAGGTGCAGATATTCACGCTGAATTTTGTGCAAAGGCACTCGAAAAAGATATTAATGTACTTTCCGATATCCCCGTTGTTGCAAATTTGAAAGAAGCAGAGCTTTTGTGGAAGGCTGAAAAGAAATCCAAAGGTATTATTTCCGTCGGTGCAAACCCGAATGAACAGAAATTCGTTGTACTTTTGAAGGACTTTTACAAAAAAGGTCTCCTCGGCAAGCCCTACTGCATGGAA
>JAZNLF010000089.1:0-9117 GCA_045578945.1 Clostridia bacterium
CAGGATACCACGCGTTACGGCTCGGATTTGGAAGATGCGTCATGCCTTTCCGAGCTTTTGGCAAACCTTTCCGTTATCGGCTTTCCGTGGATACGCATTTTTTACACCTATGCCGACCGCATTGATGAAAAGCTTTTGGAAACGGTGCGCACACATCCCAATATCGTACCTTATTTTGACATTCCGATTCAGCATATCAGTGACAGCGTTTTGCGCCGCATGGGACGGCGTGATACGGAAAGCTCCATACGAGACTTGCTTTCCAAAATTCGTGCAGAAATTCCATCGGCAACGCTTCGTACTTCGCTGATTGTCGGCTTCCCCGGCGAAACGGATGCAGATTTTGAAAAGCTTTGTGACTTTATCGGGGAAGGCGTTTTTGACCGCGTCGGCGTATTTATCTACTCGCCTGAGGACGGGACGCCTGCCGCAAAGCTTACGCCGCAGATTGATGACGAAGTTAAAAAGGCAAGATTTGATACGCTTATGACCATCGCAAAAGCAGTTTCCGAAAAACACCAACGCGAAAAAATCGGCACAGTGGAGCTGGTTTTGACGGAAGGCTTTCAGGATATGTTTTATGTAGGGCGAACCATGGCGGACGGCCCCGAGGTGGATGGCAAGGTTTACTTTACCTCGCGTGCGGAAATTCCGCCCGGAACCTTTTTGCCCGTGCGTATTTTGGCCGCCGAAGAATATAATTTGATAGGAGAGAATGAAAATGAACGTACCGAATAAACTCACGATTTTACGCATGCTTTTAGTGCCTGTTTTTATGGTGGTATATATGGTGGATGCTATCCCCTATCACGCTTTGTTTGCCGCTGTAATCTTTATTGCAGCATCCATTACGGATTGGCTTGACGGGCACATCGCGCGCAAAAATAACATTGTTACAAATTTCGGAAAATTTATGGACCCACTTGCCGATAAGCTTCTTGTAACGGGTGCGCTTTTATGTATGATTGAGAAGGACATTGTACCTTTTTGGATTGTAATGATTATTCTCTCTCGCGAGTTCCTCGTAACAGGTCTTCGCCTTGTTGCCGTAACAAAGGGCATTGTGATTGCTGCAGGCAAGCTCGGTAAGCTAAAAACTGTGGTGCAGCTTTTGGCGATAATTACGGCCATGATTGCAAAGGAACAGATTATAATTGACATTTTAATGTATCTGTCTGCCTTCCTGACTGCCCTTTCCGGCGTTGTATATATTATTGAAAATCGAAAAGTTCTGCAGGATGTTTAAAAAAAGCTTTGCTTTTTCCCCGCAGCTATGCTATACTATTGTTATACTGTAGAAAGGAACGATAAATATGGAAAACATGTTACTCTACAAAGAGAAACCTCTCGTTCGCCGCGGCAACATGATTTACTACGGTAATCCTGAGGATAAGTACATGATTATTCTCATCATAAATGCAACCAAAAAGGTTAAAGACCTCGAGGTATCTACCAATGTAACCATTCAGCTTATGCGAAACGATGGTCAAAAAGGAAAAATGATGAAACAAGCAGAGCGTGACGGCATGTATGCAGCAATGGATATCGCCGAATACTGGCTCTCTGATGCTTTGGAGAATGGATAATGGAAAATAATCTTACAATGCTTGCCGATTTTTATGAGTTTACAATGGCAAACGGCTACATGGAAAACGGCATGGCAGATAAAATCGCCTGTTTTGATATGTTCTTTCGTAAAGTGCCTGACGGTGGCGGCTTTGCAATCACGGCAGGTCTTGAACAACTTATCGACTATCTGGAATCCTTGTCTTTTTCGGAAAATGATATTGCGTATTTAAAAAGCCGCAATCTTTTCTCGGACAAGTTCTTAGATTACCTTAAAAACTTTCGCTTTTCCTGCGATGTGTATGCAATGCCGGAAGGTACACCTTGTTTCCCCGGCGAGCCGCTTGTAATTATAAAAGGCCCGCTTTTGCAAGCGCAGCTTATAGAAACAATGGTGCTTTTGACGATCAATCATCAATCTCTGATTGCCACGAAATCAAACCGCATCGTGCGCGCTGCACAAGGGCGTCCCGTTATGGAGTTTGGCTCAAGGCGTGCGCAAGGCAGCGCAGGCGCTATTGCAGGCTCTCGCGCGGCATATATCGGTGGTTGTGCAGGCTCGGCTTGTACTATTTCCGATGTTTTGTATAAAATTCCTGCACTCGGCACCATGGCACACAGCTGGGTACAGACATTCCCGACCGAATATGAGGCATTTGTGGCCTACGCCAAAAGCTATCCGCATGATTGCACGCTTTTGATTGACACGTATAATGTCTTAAAATCAGGTTTGCCGAACGCTATCCGTGTGCATAAAGAGATTTTAGAGCCGCTGGGTTGCCGTCTTGGCGGTGTCAGAATTGACAGCGGTGATATTACCTACTTAACAAAGAAAATGCGCCAGATTCTGGATGATGAAGGGCTTACCGATTGCAAAATTGTCGTGTCCAATTCCTTAGACGAATATATTATCCGCGACACGCTCACGCAAGGCGCAAAAATTGACTCCTTCGGCGTTGGTGAGCGCCTTATTACTTCGCGGTCCGAGCCTGTTTTCGGTGGTGTATATAAATTAGCCGCCGTGTGGGACGGCGATAAAATGCAACCGAAGATTAAGCTGAGTGAAAATGTGGAAAAAATTACAATACCCGCCTTTAAGCAAGTATATCGCTTATTTGAAAGAAAAAGCGGGAAGGCAATTGCAGACGTTATTACCTTGCATGAAGAGGAAATTGACGATACAAAGCCGCTTGTGATTTTCGATCCCGAGCATACGTGGAAGCGCAAAACCATTACTGATTTTACTGCAGAAAAGCTTCTCGTTAAAGTCTTTGATAAGGGCAAGCTTGTATATACACCGCCCACACTCACGAATGTGAAAAAGCATTGCGCGGCGGAGATTGACCGCCTTTGGGATGAAGTCAAACGCTTTGAAAATCCCCACCGCTATTACGTGGACTTGTCCGAATCGCTTTGGAAGGTACGCGCAGAGTTGCTTGAAAAATACAGCGTATAAGATAAAAGGAACTGTTAAAAATACAGTTCCTTTTTCTGTGGGGATAGGAAAAAATGCTTCAGAACGGACAAAATGAGCCAAAGCACTACCCGAAGGCCTTATTTCATCTTTGGTTTGAATACTGCCGCCGCTAAAAATCCGAACAGTACCGCCGCGGACAGACCGCCTGCCACAGCCGTGAGGCCGCCTGACAAAATACCCATAAGCCCATGTTCCGAAACGCCGCGAATCACGCCCTTGCAAAGTGCGTAACCAAAGCCTGTAATCGGCACAGTCGCCCCTGCGCCCGCGTATTCCACAAGCGGCTCATATATGCCAATCAATGTTAAAAACACACCGATACATACAAAAGTAACCAGAATACGTGCCGGTGTCAGCTTTGTTTTATCAATTAAAATCTGCCCAATGACGCAGATTAAGCCACCAACCCAAAATGCATTGAAGTATTCCATTTTTTCTCCTCCTTTTTATCTGTAGCATTTGTATTTTTTACAAAATTATACCCCAAAATACTTGACAAATTTATTGCATGCTATTATAATATGAAATTGATTATCAATTTCATATGGAGTGAATGTGTGATGACCTATAATACAAAACAGCGCGCCTTACTTCGTCAATTTCTGACAGAAAACGCGCACGCACATGTTACAACAAAAGAAATTTTAGACTACGCGCGCAGCGAAGGCATCGGCGCTGCAACTGTATATCGTTATTTGGATAAGCTGACGCGCGAGGGTTTACTTTTTAAATTTTCCGGGGACAGTGACGGTGGCGCATGCTACCAATGGCATGATTCCACTTGTCGTCAGTATCATTTTGTGTGCAGCGACTGCGGCAAATGCTTCCATGTCAGCTGCACACACCTTTCCTCGATGCATGACCATTTTTCTGCCGACCATGACTTTGAGGTGGATTTATCAAAAACTGTATTTTGCGGCCGCTGCGGCACCTGCAAAAAGAAGGAGACCGTATGAAAAAATGTATTCTACTTTTTATGGCATGTATGCTTCTTTCGGGTTGCAGCGCATCGGCACCGCCACAAGATGATAAATTACAGATTGTTGCCACCTTGTTTCCGCAGTATGACTTTGCCCGGGAAATATGCGGGGATAAAGCGCATATCACACTTTTGTTGCCGCCGGGGGCAGATATCCACGCCTACGAGCCGACGCCGTCGGATATTGTAACAATCGCCAATGCGGATTTATTCCTTTATACGGGTGACGATATGGAGCCATGGGCCTCTCGCCTTACAGAAAATGTATCGGGCAAAGTTGTGAATGTTTCCGTAGGCACAGCAATGGCTTCAGAAGACCACACGCATGATGCGCCGTCCTCCCATGCACATGCGGATATCGAGCCGCATATATGGACAAACCCGCAAAATGCCATTCGCATGACGGAGAATATTTTAGAAGCTATCTGCGAAAAGGATGCGGCAAACAAAGACTACTATTCGCAAAATGCATCATCCTATATTGAAAAGCTAACGAAGCTGGATGCTGATTTTGAGCATGTGGTTAAAAATGCCAAACGAAAAACACTTTATTTTGGCGGGCACTTTGCCCTGCGTCATTTCACGGAGCGCTATGGCTTATCTTATAAAGCCGCATTTGATTCGTGCAGCGGCGAGGCAGAGCCTTCGGCACAGGTTTTGACCGAAATGATTGATGCAATGCGGCAGGACGAAATTCCCGTCATATACTTTGAAGAGCTGTCTACACCGCGCGCCGCCGAGATGATATCGAAGGAAACAGGCGCAAAAATGCTTCTTTTCCATTCTTGCCACAATATTTCCTCGGCTGAAAGCGGAGAAACGTATTTATCCCTTATGCAAAAAAATCTCGAAAATGTTAAGATTGGACTGAACTGAATGGTTTTAAACTGCGAGCATGTCACAGTTAAATATGATGACATTGTGTTGTCGGACATAAGCTTTAGCGTCCGCCGCGGCGAATTTTTATGTATTGTCGTCGAAAACGGCAGCGGCAAAACAACACTTTTAAAAACAATCCTTGGTCTTGTGCCGCATACGAATGGGCACATTTGCCTTTCTAGCGGCGTTTCCGTCGGTTATGTGCCGCAAAAAATGGCACTTGCCAAAAACTTTCCCGCAACGGCGATGGAGGTTATTTTATCGGGCAGTCGTTCCCGCACGCCGTTTTATACAAAAAAAGATAAAGCGGCTGCACGGCAATATGCCGCACGTTTAGGAATTACGTGTCCCGAAAAGCAGTGCTTTTATACACTTTCGGGCGGACAGCAGCAACGCGTGTTATTAGCGCGTGCACTTTGCGCGCAAAATGGTATTTTAATGCTTGATGAGCCAATAACAGGGCTTGACCCTTTAGTTTCTGTTGAATTCTATACACTTCTCTCCCGCCTTTGTCATGCGGAAAACATTACCGTTATTATGGTCTCGCACGATATACGCGCCGCCGTGACGTATGGCGACCATATCCTGCATCTGGATAAAACAGTTTTGTTTTATGGTGACACTGCAGCATACAAAGAAAGTGCACTCGGCAAGCAATTTTTAGGGGGGTGCGAAAATGCTTGATACACTTTTTTCCATGTTCTCCTACTCCTTTATGCAACGCGCACTCTTAGTTGGTCTTTTGGTATCGCCATGCGCCGCACTTTTAGGTGTAAGCCTTGTCCTCAGGAAATACGCCATGATTGGGGACGGCCTTTCCCATGTCGGCTTTGGTGCGCTTTCTGTCGCACTCGTACTCGGTGCCTCTGCCCTTCAAGTTTCCATCCCCATTGTGGTGGTTGCTGCATTTTTGCTTCTGCGGCTGAGCGAACATAGCCGCGTGGGTGGTGACGCCGCCATCGCCATGGTTTCAACGACAGCGATTGCAACAGGCGTCATTGTAACCTCACTATCGAGCGGTATGCAAACGGATATATACGACTTTATGTTCGGCAGTATCCTTTCCATGACAAAAAGTGATTTGGTTTTAAGCCTTGTTCTTTCCGCCGCTGTTTTAGTTCTTTTCATTCTATTCTATCGAAGGATATTCGCAATTACTTTTGATGAAAGCTTCGCGCGCGCCTCGGGCACCAAAACACGCCTTTATACGATGCTTGTTGCGCTTTTGACCGCCATCACCATCGTTGTCGGCATGCGCATTATGGGTACCATGCTCATATCGAGCCTCATTATCTTCCCTGCACTGACCGCCATGCAAGTCTTTCGGAGCTTTCGCGGTGTAACCATATGTGCCGCAGTCGTTTCCCTTGTTGCGTTCGCGCTGGGGCTTATCACCTCGTTTTTATTGTCTTTACCGACTGGGGCATGCATCGTTTTATGTAATCTTTTGTTCTTTTGTCTTGCAAAATGTGTGCACAAAATCAAATACTAAAAAAGGGAGCGTATTTATACGCTCCCTTTTAAACACTCTAATTAGCCAAGTGGTGCTATATCTATATACGAATACGTTGCTAAAAATGCTTTTAAAAAGCCATAGATATCATCGAGGCATTTTTCGGAATCGCACTGGATATCCAGCGGCATTAAGGGGTCATGCAAGGAAAGACGAAGGAGGAACCAGCCGTCACCGATATTGACGCGGACACCTTCATAGTTTGGTGTTTCAAGGCTCATGCCTTCCGTTTCGATGACCTTTGCCTGCAAATCATCCAGAATCTTCTGCCCGTCCTCTTTAAAGTTTTCGCCCAAAAGGTTAAGGCGATGGCCGCGTGCGAGTTTCGGCTCTTTCAAATTTGCAATCAGCTCTGTAAGCTTTCTGCCTTCAGCGCGCATTTTAACCGCTTTTATCAAAAGCTTGGTGACAAGATATGCGCCGTCATCCAAAAAGTAATTTTCTTTAAGTGCCGCATGTCCGCTTGTTTCAATCGCAAGCGGCGAGTATTCTCCCGCAGCATTGAGGCGCTTGGATTCGTTGATAACATTTTTGTAGCCCCTCTTAAAGCGGTGATGTACGCCGCCGAGGTCATCACGGATAAACGCCGAGAGGCCTGCGCTGGTAACAGAGTCGGTAACAATTGTTCCCTTCTTCTCTTCCAGTAAAACCGCAGAAATCAATGCAATTAAGCGGTTTTTGTTGATTTCGCCGCCCATATGGTCTACAATGGCCGCGCGGTCAACGTCTGTATCAAAGATAACGCCCAAATCGGATTTTGATGCCAAAACCGCCTTGGAAATGGATTCCATAGCCGCCTTGTCCTCAGGATTCGGAATATGATTCGGGAAGGTGCCGTCCGGCTCTAAAAATTGGCTGCCGCTAACATCTGCGCCGAGCGGCAAAAGTACGCGCTCCGCATAAAACCCGCCTGCACCGTTTCCTGCATCCACCGCAATTTTCATGTTTGTAAAAGGCTTTTCAAGGCCTGTTTCTTTTTTGATTATGTTTTGAATATGCTCCGCGTAGCGTGACAGATAATCAAAAGACTCTACCGCGCCCTGCCCTTTGGCGAGCGCCGCACCATCTTGTGCAAAGGTCAGAATTTCCGTAATATCCGCGGACTCAAGACCGCCCTCAGGCGTAAAGAACTTCAGGCCGTTTCTGTTAAAGGGCAAGTGACTTGCCGTCAGCATCACGGAGCCTGTAACAGAAAGCGCTTCATCAATTGTGCACATAAACATAGCAGGTGTTGTGCAAAGTCCAAAATCCAAAACGCGAACGCCATGCGCGCTAAAAGCACGTATGCAAGCATCCTTGATGCGCGTTGCGGAAATTCGGCTGTCATGCCCGATTGCTACGGTAATCGCATCAGGTGCTTTATTATATTTCTTCGCCAGGAAGGCTACGAAGCCCGTGGCAATTTTCTCCACAACTTCATCCGTGAGGTTTACATGCATCCCTTCGATGCCCTCGCTTGCCACACCGCGAATGTCACTTCCATTTTTTAATGCTGCCCATTCTTTCGAAAGCATTTTATCATCCCTTTTCTTTAAATTTACTTCTATATTGTAGCATAAAAAAAATGGAAATGCAATCCCTTTCGTGACTTAATTTTAAAAGACGAGCCATATTTGGCTCGTCTTTTTCTTCTTATTCACATCCACAGGTCTCTGTATTGTTATTCTCGCAATCTGCCTCGCCGCGAAGCGGTGGGAAAAACTCGTCAACAGGGAAGTTCAGCTTTTCAAAGATATCGCAGGGATTCTTTTCGGTTGTAACGGTACATTTTTTATCAGGAATACAAAAATCGTACGCGGGAATCAAAATCTGTACGTCGCGCTCCAGCTTTACAATCGAGAAAAGGCCAAGCGATACATACACACGCTTTTGCTCGCCGTCTAAAACCAACGCATCATCAAAAATCTCTTTGACCGAAGCAGGCAGACTTGTCATATCTACCTCGCAGCCGCAGCAATTGCAGCACGGTTCGCATGCGGAAACCAGTTTTTCCGAAAGCACAATCGGGTCAATCGCGGATACTACCGCACGCGGCAAATTCGCTTTCTGCCAGGCGGCAGGGTCAAAATCACATGCTCCTGTTTGCGATGTAAATACCTTGGAATTGCCTTCTGAGCCGTATAAAACCACCTTTTTGTCATATGTCGCAAGACCGCATACCTTCGTTGGCGTACAAACACCCGTATAGACATCCAGTGTGATTTTAAAGAAAAACTGCATATCTACCGTGTAAAAGCCCTTGTTAAACGGGACCGCCTCCACCGATGGGAACACCCAAATAAGTTCAGCAGCACGCGCCTTTACCTGCGCTGCGCGGTCTACAAGGCTTTGCCCCGGACCGCAAAGATATACGCGCAGAGATTCGAGGCACTCTTTGTCTCTGCAGGAATCATAAATCTGCCCTGTTTGAATACAGACAGCTTCTTTGCAATTATCCATCTTTTATTCCTCCTATTTTAAAATTTTAGGATACCTTCCGTATTCACTATATGTAAAAGTAAAAAAAATGTGCCGTTTCTATTGATAAATCCTCCAAATTCCTTTATAATGTGGGTAAAGGGGGGATTTGCATATGAAAATTAAAAAACTACTTTCCGTACTACTGCTTTTTATGATGGTACTGCCTCTTCCCTGCCATGCGGCAAATGCCGGCGACTATGCCGTCCGCTACATGCGCTACACCATAAAAGACGGCATGGCAAC
>JAZNLF010000090.1:0-1583 GCA_045578945.1 Clostridia bacterium
GTTTAGATTGCACTGTGGACGCACACGGCACGCTGATTACACACAAAAAAGGCGAAGGTGCCTCCACTATCTTTTTAGCAGCCAAGGACACACCATGCCTTTTCGTCACCGCGCTTGATAAGGAGTTTGCACGCATTATGCCGTCGGACGATTTTACGATTTGTGACGGCGCTGTTACCATGACTGTCGAAGGACAAAAGGCAGTTATCGGCAAGGACGATAACGGCCAGTATGCGGACGCAGGCAATATACCTTTGCCCGTAGGAACAAGGCTTATTCCCTGCCCCTTACCTGCAGAAATTACAAAGGACCGCTTTGCAGGCTTTGCCATGGGGCAATATGCCGCCATGTGCACGCTTATATCGGCAGCACTTTCCGATACAAAAAAAGACGCATACTTTGTCTTTGGCACAAAAACATGTATACGCCAGTTTTCCCCTGCGTTTATGCAAAACATAGAGGCAGATTTATTGGTATCGGTCGAGGTCAGTGCCGCAAATGACGCCCCTGGTGAAAAAACGGTCTTTCTTTCTCTCGGGGATGGCACGGCGCTCCGCGTAAAGGACGCGTCCATGTTGTCTGCGCCGTCCGCAATGGCTATCATTGAAAATACGCCCTATAAAATCACGCGCGAAGTGTCACAGCGCCGCGGCGTTGGCGGTACAGTACAAAAAGCCTTCGGCGGCATCAGGAGCGTTGGCCTTGGTATTCCCACGCGCCATGTCGGCACTTTGGGTGAAATGGTGGATTTAAAGGACATTGAAAACACCGCAAATATTCTGTCGTTTTTATTGCAATAACTGATAAAATACAAAAAGCCCGGATTTTTCCGGGCTTAATTTGTAATTTACAGTACTTCTATACCGAGCTTTGCAAGCATTGCATTTTGCGCTGCAATTTCTAAAGAATCATCTAATGGCGCGAGTGTGCAATCCCCATATCGTTTTTTCAGTGCTGCTTCCAAAATAGCATCTGCAAGACTCGGATTTTTCGACAATAGCGGGCCGTGCAGGTATGTGCCGTACGTCCCTTTATAAATCACACCCTCTGTTTTGTCCTCCCCATTATTGCCAAAGCCTGATACAACTTTCCCGAGCGGCTCCAAATCCCCGATATAAGTCTTTCCTGCATGATTTTCAAAGCCTACAACCTTTGTTCCATGCACCTCTATGGCGATATTCCCGGTAAAGCGCTTTTCGCCTTCACGGGTATAGATAGGCAGGATGCCGAGTCCGTTTATCCTCTCGCCTGTTTTCTTTTCATAATGGGTACCGAGCAGTTCATAGCCGTCACCCGTTGCAAGCATCACGCCGCCATCCTCTATATATGCGTTGAGGGCTTCTTTTTTCTCGCCCGACAAATCGTTTGCAATAACACCCATTTCAAACGCTTGTCCGCCGCCCAAAACCACAATATCGTATCGGTCTTTTTCGAATGCATCCCCTACCGAAGGTGTATGCACAAAAACTTCAATACCGCGTTCCTTGGCACGGTATTCCAAAATCTTTACATTTCCGATGTCCCCATATAAATTCAAAAGCTCGGGGTACAGATGGCAAATACAGAGTTCCATGTTATCCCTT
>JAZNLF010000091.1:0-4121 GCA_045578945.1 Clostridia bacterium
TAAAAAAAGTAAATTTTTTGTATTTTTAGGCGTTTTACTATTGATTTTTTCTTATAAATATAGTATGATAAATAAGATTATAATAAAGGGGTGTACATATGCAAGTATCAAAAAAATATGCAAGTATTGGTGCGTCACCGACGCTTTTGATTGATTCAAAATATAAAGCTATGAAGGCAGAAGGGGTAGACGTTGTCGGCTTTGGCGCAGGCGAACCGGATTTCGACACGCCCGCGCACATCAAGGAAGCTGGAATTCGTGCCATCAATGAAGGCTTTACCAAGTATACGCCCGCATCCGGCACATTGGCGCTTAAAAAAGCAATTTGCCAAAAGCTGGAAAAAGAGAACGGCCTTACATATGCACCGTCACAGATTGTGGTCAGTAATGGTGCAAAACATTCCTTGTCGAATGTTTTTGGCGCTATCTTAAATCCGGGAGATGAAGTGATTGTGCCGACGCCGGCATGGGTAAGCTATCCCGAAATGGTCAAGCTTGCGGACGGCGTACCTGTATTTTTGGAAACAGGGGAAGAAAATGGTTTTAAGTTTACGGCAGCGTCACTTAAAAGCGCGATTACACCGCGTACAAAGGCGCTTGTTTTAAACAGTCCGTCAAATCCGACAGGTATGGTTTACACGGCAGAGGAATTAAAAGAAATTGCCGCGATTTGTGTGGAGAAGGACTTATATGTGATTTCCGATGAAATCTACGAGCATTTGATTTATGAAGGTGAGCGTATTTCCATCGCTTCCTTCGGTGAAGAGATTAAAGAGCGTACCATTATTGTAAACGGACTCTCCAAAACCTTTGCGATGACAGGCTGGAGAATTGGCTACACAGCATCCACCGAAAATATTGCAAAGCTTATGAGCAACGTGCAGAGCCATGCTACATCAAACCCGAATTCCATCGCGCAGGCAGCTGCGGTTGCAGCACTCGAGGGCGGGCTTGACTTTGTGGCAGATATGAAAGCGGAATACAAAAAGAGAAGAGATTATATGGTTTCGCGTATCAATGGTATAGAGGGTGTTTCCTGCATAAAGCCGGAAGGCGCGTTCTACGTTATGATGAACGTTAAAAATCTCTACGGAAAAGCATGTGATGGCGTAGAAATCACATCTGCCAACACGTTTGCACAGCTTTTCCTTGAAAAAGCTTTGGTTGCTGTTGTGCCGGGTGAAGGGTTTATGGCGGACGGATATATCCGCTGGTCCTACGCAACTTCTATGGAAAACATTAAGAAAGGCCTTGACAGATTGGAACAGTTTATTGCATCACTTAGCTAACAGGCAGGTTGGAGGCAATTATGAACGCGATTTTTTTGCTGAAGGCAAAAAGTACGATTTGCTATATACAGGATGATCATACTGTGCGGCAGGGACTCGAAAAACTCCGTGCACACGGCTTTACAGCGATTCCCGTCATTGCAGCGGACGGCAGTTATGCGGGTAGCGTCAGTGAGGGTGACTTTTTGTGGCATCTTCTTGAAAAGGGCGGCGATATCTATGCACAGGAAGGGTATCTTGTTCGCGATATTATCCGAAAGGACTGGAATCCTGCCGTACGGGTGGATGTTTCCCTGGAGGAGCTTTTAGAACGCGTCTTGCGGCAGAATTTTGTGCCCGTGGTGGATGACAGAAATCTTTTTATCGGCATTATTACAAGACAAGATGTGATTCGCTATTTTACGGAAAAGCAAAAAATAAAGGAAAAGAATTGACAAATAGAAAAAAATATGCTATACTATTATAAACCGTTGAGGAAGAGTAAGTAGATTTTACCTCTTTCCAAAGAGAGAGCCGCAGATGGTGGGATTGCGGTTGGAAACATAAAATTGAATGGACTTCCGAGGGCAAACGGAAAGAAGTTATTTCGAGTATGTGCGCCGGAGAGAGGCACTCCGTGAACAAAAGTCGGCATATGAAAGTATGCGCAAAGTGGGCGCGAAAATGCGTCAAGCAGGGTGGCACCGCAGGATTTTACTCCTGTCCCGGCATATGGGACGGGAGTTTTTTGTCGTCCCATACCAAAATGAGAAGGGAGATAAGAAAATGCAAAACAAGGAAATACCTTACAAAATTTATCTGACAGAAGAGGAAATGCCAAAGGCATGGTATAATCTTCGTGCCGACATGAAGAATAAGCCGGCACCGCTTTTAAATCCTGAAACAAGAAAGCCGATGACGGCGGAGGAGCTGCGCCCCGTTTTTTGCGATGCACTGATTGAGCAGGAGCTTGATGAAGACACGCCGTATTTTGAAATTCCCGAGGCGATTCAAAAGTTTTATAAAATGTATCGGCCGTCACCGCTTGTAAGAGCGTATTGCCTGGAGGAAAAGCTGGGCACACCCGCAAAAATTTACTATAAGTTTGAGGGCAATAACACCAGCGGCAGTCATAAACTAAACTCTGCCATCGCACAGGCGTATTATGCAAAGGAGCAAGGCCTCCGCGGTGTAACCACGGAAACGGGTGCAGGGCAGTGGGGCACGGCACTTTCCATGGCATGCTCATACTATGACCTGGATTGCAAGGTATATATGGTAAAGGTTTCTTATGAACAAAAGCCGTTTCGAAGAGAAGTGATGCGGACGTATGGCGCATCGGTCACGCCGTCTCCTTCCATGGATACGGTTGTCGGCAGAAAGATTTTAAAGGAGCATCCCGGAACGGGCGGCAGCCTCGGTTGTGCGATTTCCGAAGCGGTAGAGGTTGCAGGGAACTTAGAAGGGTATCGCTACGTGCTCGGCAGCGTTTTAAATCAGGTTATGCTGCACCAATCGGTTATCGGCCTTGAAACGAAAACAGCGCTGGATAAATATGGCATAAAGCCCGATATGATTATTGGCTGCGCGGGCGGCGGCTCTAACTTAGGCGGCCTCATTGCCCCGTTTATGGGCGAAAAACTGCGTGGAGAGGCAGATTATGAAATTATCGCTGTAGAGCCTGCGTCTTGCCCGAGCCTTTCAAGAGGTAAATTCGCCTATGACTATTGCGATACGGGTATGGTTTGTCCGCTTGCAAAAATGTATACGCTCGGCAGCGGCTTTATTCCCGCCTCGACACATTCGGGCGGCCTTCGCTATCACGGCATGAATACAACGCTTTCACAGCTTCGCTATGATGGCTTGATGGAAGCACGTACTGTCACGCAGACAGAGGTCTTTGCAGCAGCAGAGCAGTTTGCAAGAATCGAAGGCATTTTGCCTGCGCCTGAGAGCAGTCACGCAATCCGCGTTGCAATTGATGAGGCGTTAAAATGCAAGGAAACGGGCGAAGAAAAAACGATTGTATTCGGACTTACGGGGACGGGCTACTTTGATATGGTGGCATACGGAAAATATAATGACGGATTGATGACCGATTATATCCCGACAGAGGAAGACCTTGCAATTGGGTTTTCAAAGCTTCCGAAAATTGAGTAAATAAAGGTTTTTAGAATGGAGTGATATATTTGCGGATTCATGAATCGGCAGAAAATTACTTGGAAACCATTTACGTTTTACAAAAGGAAAAAGGAAACGTGCGTTCCATTGATATTGCCACGGAGCTTGCGTATTCAAAGCCCAGCATCAGCGTGGCAATGAAAAATCTGCGCCAAAATGGCTATATTGAGATGGAGAAGGACGGGAGCATTCATCTTTTGGAAAAGGGCAGAGAAATTGCGGAACGGATGTACGAAAGGCACATGCTTTTAACAAGCTGGCTTGAGGCACTTGGGGTACCTCGCGAGACGGCGGCGGAAGATGCATGCCGTATTGAGCATGTGATAAGTCAGGAGAGCTTTGCAGCCATAAAAGCACATGTAGAAAATAAATATGGGAATGTAAAAAATGTCCAGACTGCAAAAAGGCAAGAATAGCAAGAAACAACAATGCATTATATCCATATAATTTATTAAAGATGCAGAAAAATCTCATTCTATTCGATTTTTCAAAGATTTTAAGCCTTTTTGCTACGAACAAACTTCGCCTCTACGTCGCAACTGTCGCTTAAAGCAGTTTGCTTTTGCAAACATGCCGTTAGTGCTCTGTTGCTCCTTTTCCCCTTAAAGTCTTGCGACTTTCGGGGACCCCGGAAAGTCCACCGGGACTTTTTGGGGAGAGGAAAAGCAAGGG
>JAZNLF010000092.1:0-8990 GCA_045578945.1 Clostridia bacterium
GATTCGCGAAACGGATGGGGAAGATACTTTAATCTATTTACCTGTATTTTTTCATGCCGAAATGGGCGTTGCCAGAAGACTGTATACGCTTATGCAGGGGGACAGAACTTCGCTTGGTATATCCGAAGAAGCCGCCATACACTCTGCTGAAAGAAGATGCGACATCACGCTCTCCAAAGCGCAGCGCGAGGCGTGCGTTACGGTGATGCATGAGGGCGTAACCGTAATTACAGGCGGCCCAGGAACAGGAAAAACAACGGTTATCAATGCAGTGATTGATATTATGCAATCCGTAGGCCTTTCTGTGGCACTTTGTGCACCGACGGGGCGCGCTGCAAAGCGTATGGCCCAGACGTGCGGCATGGACGCAAAAACAATACACAGACTTTTAGAATTGAATTTTTCAGGTGACGGCGCAAATCAAAAGTTTGGCAGAAATGAGGATATGCCGCTGGATGAAGATGTCATTATCGTCGATGAGATGAGCATGGTGGACGTACAACTGATGTATGCACTTTTACGCGCCATGCGACAAGGTAGCCGCCTCATTATGGTTGGGGACCGAGATCAGCTTACCTCAGTAGGTGCGGGAAATGTCCTTCACGATATCATACAAAGCGGAAAGATACCGATTTGCAAGCTTACGGATATATATAGACAAGCTGCAGAAAGCATGATTGTTGTGAATGCACATAAAATCAACAATGGTGAAAAACTGATTTTAAATCAAAAGAATAAAGATTTCTTCTTCATGCATCATGACGATGCAAAGGATATACAAAATGTGATTGGTGCGCTATGTACCACACGTTTACCGAATGCGTATCATTTTGATGCTTTTTCAGAGATACAAGTAATTTGTCCTTCCAAAAAAGCGGCACTTGGTGTTTTGTCACTCAATCGACATCTGCAGGCATGCCTAAATCCACCATCACCCGAAAAAAATGAAAAAATTGTCGGTGACATAACTTTTCGCGAAGGCGATAAAGTGATGCAGGTGCGAAACAATTATGATGTCGTTTGGCATAATGAGGATAATAGTATACAAGGAGAAGGGGCCTTCAATGGCGATGTCGGCATTATACGGCATATAAACCTGAAGGGGCAGTATCTTGAGGTTTTGTTTGACGGGGAGAGAATTGTACGATACGACTTTACCCAGCTTGAAGAATTGGAACTTGCGTACGCTATAACCGTACATAAAAGTCAAGGCAGCGAGTTTGAGGCAGTTATTATTCCCATGTATCCGTTTGCGCCCCAACTTATGTGCAGGAATTTACTTTATACTGCAGTGACACGTGCAAAAAAATTAGCAATTTTAATCGGCCGTGAGAGCGCCATGCAGGCAATGATTGATAATAACAGACAAACGGCGCGTTATTCAGGGCTTACACGAAAGATAGAAGGAATATTTAATGTTTAGATGGCTTTTGCGTTTTCTGTTTCCGCCAAAATGCGTATTTTGTGGTCATTTCGTAGAGAATGACCATTTTTCCGTTTGCAAAGATTGCTTTTTGGATATACCATATAATCACGGCTATCGGTGCACCCGGTGCGACACGCCAATCGATGCGATTTATGGGGACGGACTTTGCAAAACCTGCAAGTCGCATAAACGTGGATTCGATAAGGTGTATGCACCGCTACTTTATAAAGATACGGTCAGAAAATCTATAATTGGTTTTAAGTTTCACGGCAAGATTGCACGAAGCAGAACCTTTGCCTCGTTTATCGTAATGCACATGCGAGAGGCGAGTGCGCCGCACCCCGATATCATTACCTATGTGCCGATGCATCCTAAAAAAGAAATGCGGCGCGGCTATAACCAGGCGAAGCTTTTGGCGGAAGATATCAGTGCAACGATTTGCGTTCCCGTGGTGTCCACACTGAAAAAATGTAAAGATACATCGCCGCAATCTTCAAGGAGTCGAAGAGAAAGGTTTTTGGCTTTGCGAGGTGTATTTGCGTTTTCATGTGAAACCGATATAAAAGGAAAATGTATTTTGCTGATAGATGATATATTAACGACAGGTGCAACGCTGGATACATGTGCAAGAATTTTAAAGAAAGCAGGGGCAAAACAGGTGATTGCGGCGACTTGCGCCGTCACACCACCTGTAGGCTATGCCGCAAATGAGAACAGAGGGGAATTTTATGATACCACTTCTTACAATAACAGGGCCAACAGCTTCCGGTAAAACCGCACTCGCGATAGAAGTTGCAAAAAGGATTGATGGCGAAATTATATCCGCAGATTCTATGCAGGTATACAAAAAAATGAATATTGGCACAGCAAAACCAAATAAAGCGGAAATGCAAGGTATCCCGCATCATCTTTTAGACGTTGTTTCACCGGAGGACTCTTTTTCTCTGGAGCAATTTGCAAAAATGGCACATGCTGCGATACAAGAAATAGCCGCACGCGGCAAAGTACCCATTTTAGCAGGAGGAACGGGACTTTATATTGATACAGTTTCCGAAAATCGGTCACTCTCGCAAGATTCATTTAGTCAAGAGGTACGAAACACCTTGGAAAAGCGGTGGGAAGAAGAGGGAGGCGAAGCGATATACGCTGAGCTTTTCAAGATAGACCCTATAGCTGCAGAAAAGTTACATCCGGCAGAAAAACGCAGGATTTTGCGTGCATATGAGATTTTTTTAACAACGGGAAAAACAAAAACGTGGCATTCTGAAAAAAAATGTGAAAAAATTTACGATAATTTTATATTTGGACTTGAACTTCCGCGAGAAATTTTGTATAATAGAATAAATAGGCGTGTAGACGTGATGGTAGAGAATGGATTGCTCCCTGAGGTGAAGGCTTTGCATAGAGATTTATATGGGAAAAATGCAACAGCAAAGCAAGGCGTTGGATACAAAGAGCTCTTTTGGTATTTAGACGGCAGGGCAAGCTTTGAGGAGGCAATTTTACTGATAAAACGGAATACACGAAGACTGGCAAAACGGCAAATGACATGGTTTCGTGCCAATAAAGAGATTCGATGGCTTGACGGACAAGCGGATATCGAGGAAAATGTTTCGCAGATTATTCGCTCTTTTCAAAGCTGTAAAGGAGTAAAAGATTGAAAAAAAATATAAAAATGCCGGTGCTTATCCTTGTGCTTGTATTTGTTCTTTTCAATTTAATTACCTTATTGGTCAAGCAGACCAAAACAGTGATGGTAAGTCATGGCGTTTTGGAAAATACATTTCGTGCGACCGGATATATTTTTAAGGATGAAATCTTAATTTTTGCAAATGATGGTGTATTAAAACCGATTGCCGAAGATGGCGAACGTGTGAAAAAAGGTGCGCGTATCGGGGCAATACTTACATCGAACACAGATGAGGGTGCATTGTACGAGCATCTTCGCATTGAGGACAGAATAAAGAAGCTTGCAGAAATTGAATCCGCAAATACAGAAACCTTGCGTACGGATGAGCAGCTCACATCACAAGCCAGAGAAATTATGGCTGCGGCGCTAAATGGTAATTTATCGAGCATTGGCAGGATGAAGGATTCCCTTTTGCGTTTCAAAGATGAAAAAACCGCCGCCGATGGTAAAAAAGATGCACTGATGGAGACGCTAAAGGCAAGAAGCGATGCATTAAAACCCAAAATTGGCGACAGTATAAAGGAAATATATAGTCCCGAGGCAGGTATTTTATTTCTGCAAACAGATGGTCTTGAGGAAACCATGCTTTTGAAAGCAACCGATAATCTTACGCCATCGACCTTAGAGAGTCTTGTTTCTAAGCCCGATGGAAAACGGACAAGCTGTAAGATTATGAAAAGCGGAGAATGGCGCCTTGCCTTTACAACGGATGAAGTATACAAGGAAAGCCTGAAGGCGGGAAATTCCCTGAGGCTTCGCATGCATGACATTGGTGGTGTCGTTATTTCGACGGATATTCTATCCGTATCAGAGCCTGAAGATGGAAAGATTACAGTTTGCGTTTCTTCGTACCAAGCGCCAAAAGGTCTTTTATCCCGTCGCAGATTAAATGTGGAGGTTGTGCTCGGTCGGTATGAGGGATTAAAGATTCCGCCGAAGGCAGTACAAGAAGAAGACGGGCAAAAAGGTGTATATGTTAAAACAGTTACGAGTGAGGTATTTAAACCGATAGACATTTTATATGAAAATGCGTCAAGCGTTATCATTAAAGAAGACACCACAAAAAGCGGTACATTGCGCCTTTATGACACGGTAATTTTCTGATGGGGGCAACAAAGAATTGTCGATACAAGAAAACCTTTCAATTATACAGAATCATATAAAAATTGCCGCTGAAAAAGCAGGACGAGCAGAAGATGATATCATACTGCTGGGTGCTACAAAGACAGTTTCTCCTTCTCGCATTAAGGAGGCTGTCAATGCAGGGCTTTTGCATATCGGTGAAAATCGTGTGCAGGAATTTGTGGAAAAGTATGACCATGTTCAAAATGCAACGTGGCATTTTATCGGGCATTTGCAAACGAATAAAGTAAAATATATTGTCGGAAAAGCTGCGCTGATTCATGCGGTGGACAGTATAAAGCTTTTGCATGTAATTGAAAAGCAGGCAGAAAAGCTTGGTATTTGTGCGGATGTCTTAATCGAGGTCAATGCATCAGGAGAGGAAAGTAAATTTGGCGTTTCTTTTGATGCTGTACGACCTATGCTCGAAGAAAATGAAAAAAACAAGCATGTGCATATTCGGGGACTTATGACAATCGGCCCACATACAAAAGAGAGTAACACAGTAAGAAATGCATTTTGCAATATGCGTAATTTATATGAAAATCTTGCTGCAGAGAAATTTGAACATGCAAGTATGGAATATTTATCCATGGGAATGAGCGGTGACTATATGGTTGCCATTGAAGAAGGTGCAAATATTGTGCGACTTGGCAGTGCGATATTTGGAAATAGAGAATGGAGGGAATAACATGGCAAAGATATTTGGGAAACTCGGCGAAATGATTTTTGGCAATGAAGAGGATGAATTTGAAGAATTTGAGGTGGAAGAGGATTTTCCGCAACCGAAGCATGAACCTAAGACGTTTGCAAGTTATAAAAAGACTGCAACACCTTCTTCATCTGCAAACAGAGTTGTCAGCATGACAGCAACAACACAGCTTGAGGTTGCAGTATTGCAGCCTACGACATATGAAGATGCAAGTGAAATTGCGGACAGACTGAAAGCGAAAAAAGCTGTTGTAGTGAATCTTGAGGATTTAACAAAAGAGGATGCCGTAAAGGTGCTTGATTTTATCAGCGGTGTCGTTTACGCTTTGGAAGGCAACATTCAAAAGGTTTCAGGCGGTATATTCCTGATTGCGCCATATAATGTAAGTATTGCAGGAGATGTGCGTGACGAACTTAAGAACAAAGGCTTCTTTCCGTGGACACTTTAAAAAAGATAGTACAAAGGATTGGTGAATATGTATACACCTTTAGAACTTGAGAAAATTGAATTTGGAAATGCTTTTATGGGCGGGTACAAAAAGGACGATGTTGACGAAGTATTCAACGAGCTTTGTGACGATTACGAAACATTGTACAAAGAAAATATCGCAAATCGTGACAAGATTGCTGCGCTTGAAGGTGTTGTAGAGAAGTACAAATCGATGGAGGATTCTTTGCAAAATGCATTACTCTTAGCGCAGACGAGCAGTGATGCCGCTGTGCGTGCTGCACAGGATAAGGCACAGAATATCACGAAGGAAGCCGAAATGAAAGCGCAATACATTGTGAAAGAGGCAGAGCGTGATATGAAAGATATGTCACAAAAGAAGCTTGACATTGAACGCAGTATCCGTGTTTTTGCAGCAAAGCAGATTTCGCAGCTTCGCACGCAGATTGAAATTTTAAATGGGATGATTTCCGAAAATGCAAGCACGCAAAATTCTGTTTCCGCCCATACAGATGTCGAGGTTATAAAGGCGGAGGATAACATGGATATGGACGCTGCAACAAAGCAGCTGCCAAAGCTTGATGTTTAAAATGCAACTATAAGTCAAACGCATGAATATTTAAAGGGGTTGAATTTAAGGATGGATTACAGTAAAACACTGAATTTACCACAAACAGAGTTTCCGATGCGTGGGAATTTGCCTACGCGTGAGCCGGAGACGCTGGAAAAGTGGAATGAGATGGATTTATATGGCGGATTGATGGAAAAAAATGCAGACAAACCGCTTTATGTATTGCATGATGGACCGCCGTACGCAAATGGTGACATGCATATGGGCCATGCACTCAATAAGACGCTGAAGGATATTATTGTGCGCTACAAAAATATGAGTGGCTACCGCGCACCGTATATCCATGGCTGGGACACGCACGGCTTGCCGATTGAAAGACAAGCGATTGCAAAACTGGGGATTAACCGCAGTGAAGTTTCTGTGTCGCAGTTTAGAGAGATATGCAAAGAGTTTGCTATGGGTTATGTGGAGAATCAAAAAGCGCAGATTCGCCGTCTCGGTTCTTTAGGTGATTACGATAATTCCTATGTTACATTAGACCCCTTATTTGAAGCAAAACAGATTGAAATTTTTGGTGAAATGGCAAAAAAGGGCTACATTTATAAAGGCTTAAAGCCTATTTACTGGTGCCCCGATTGTGAAACGGCGCTTGCTGAAGCAGAAATTGAGTATAATGAGGATAAGACAAATTCCATTTATGTAAAGTTTCGTGTTTCTGAGGATAAAGGTTTGTTTAAGGAAATCAGCGAGCCGATTTACTTTGTAATATGGACAACAACAACGTGGACGCTTCCCGGGAACGTTGCAATTGCAGTAAATCCGGACTTTTTGTATAGTCTTGTTCGTGTAAACGGAGAAGTCTATGTAATTGCATCCGAGCTTATTGAGAGTGTGATGCAGGCAGGCGAGATAACTGCATTTGAAAAAATAGGCGAGTTTTACGGACGTGACCTTGAATACATCAAATGCAAGCATCCGTTTATGGACAGAGAATCCCTTGTAATTGTAGGTGACCATGTAACCTTGGATGCAGGCACAGGCTGCGTGCATACTGCACCCGGTCATGGTGCGGAGGACTATGTTGCATGCCGTCCGTATAAAGAAATTCCAATTATTGTTCCCGTGGACAGTAAGGGTTATTTAAATGAGCTTGCAGGCGAATTTGCAGGTATGTATTATGAAAAATCCAACGCGGCGATTTTAGAAAAGCTGAAAGAAGTGGATGCACTTTTTGCCGTGAAGGAAATCATACATCAGTATCCGCATTGCTGGCGTTGTCATGAACCGATTGTTTTCCGCGCTACAGAGCAATGGTTTGCATCGGTTGACAGCATCAAGGATAAAGCTGTGGAGGCAATCCGTAAGGTGCGCTGGGTTCCGAAATGGGGCGAAGAACGCATTTCCAGCATGGTGCTTGACAGAACAGACTGGTGTATTTCACGTCAGCGTACATGGGGCGTTCCGATTCCGATTTTCTATTGTGCGGAATGTGGCGAAGCGCTTATCAATGATGATACAATTAAAAGCACGGCTGATCTTTTCCGTGAAAAGGGAAGCGGTGCATGGTATGAAATGGAAGCGGAGGAAATCCTTCCCGCAGGTACAAAATGTAAGTGTGGTCATACGCATTTTACAAAAGAAAAAGATATTATGGATGTCTGGTTTGATTCAGGCTCCAGCCATTCCGGCGTTTTGGAAGTAAAAGAAGGACTTTCTTTCCCTGCAGACATGTATCTTGAGGGGAATGACCAGTATCGCGGTTGGTTCCAGTCCTCGCTTTTAACGGCGATTGCCGCTAAAGGACAAGCGCCTTACAAAACAGTTATCACGCATGGCATGATTGTAGATACAGACGGACAAAAGATGTCAAAATCACGCGGAAATGGTGTGAGCCCGCAGGATATTATTAAAGAATTTGGTGCAGATATATTGCGCCTTTGGGTTGTTTCGGCAGACTTTAAGACAGATATGCGTATCTCCAAGGATATTCTAAAGCAGATGTCTGAGGTTTACAGAAAAATCAGAAACACGGCACGCTATATCCTGGGTAATATTCATGACTTTAATCCTGAAACAGATATGGTAGACAGAGAGAATCTCGGTGAACTGGATACCTGGGCGATGATGCGCCTTGACCAGATGGTTAAAAAAGTTCTTTCTGCATATGAAAGCTTCGATTTTCATATGATATATCATGCCGTTCACAATTTCTGCGTTGTGGATATGAGTAATTTTTACCTTGATATTATCAAGGACAGATTATACGTTGAAAAATCCGATAGCACAGCACGTCGTGCTGCACAAACTGTCATGTATACGGTTTTAGATGCTATTGTGCGTCTTATGGCACCTGTTTTGGTGTATACAACAGAAGAAATCTGGCAGCACATGCCGCATAAAGCTTCTGATGATAAGCGCAGTGTTTTGTATAATGATATGCCCAAGGCGGACACCTTTGCATGCGATGCAGACTTTATTGAAAAATGGGATAAATTCCTCGCGGTGCGCGCAGATGTATCAAAAGCACTTGAAAATGCACGTGCTGAAAAGAAAATTGGTAATTCAGTCGGTGCAGGTGTTATATTATACACATCACCCGAAATGGCAGAATTTTTAAACAGCTTTAGTGACACATTGGAAACATTGTTTATTGTGTCTTCCGTTCGCATTGAAGTGGGCGCAGCACCAAGTGATGCCTTCTCGGGCGATACAGAAGGTTTATTCACTTTAGTCACAGCACCGGAAGGTGAAAAATGTGAACGCTGCTGGATTTATAGTAAAACAGTGGGGGATGATGCGGCGCATCCTACACTTTGTGCTCGTTGTGCCGACATTATAAAAGAGTAGGAGATAAATAAACAATGCTTTGGCTTCCTATGGCAATCGGGATTTGCAGTTTTTTGCTGGATAGATTGACAAAATTTCTTGTAGAGGCAAATATGCAAATCCGACAAAGCATACCGGTTATAAAAAATATTTTTCATATAACCTTTCATACGAATGATGGCGCGGCTTGGAGTTT
>JAZNLF010000093.1:0-3828 GCA_045578945.1 Clostridia bacterium
TATGGTTACTTATGACAGTACTGATAAAGTTCTTTTTTCTGCAGACGGCTTTGGTAAATTTGGTGCTCTTGATGTAGAAGAGGACTGGGCTTGTGAGGCTAGACGTTATTATATCGGGATTGTTGGTAAGTATGGCGCTCAGGTGCAAAATTTACTAAAAAAGGCTGCAGGACTTGATATTCAAATTATCTGTCCTTTGCATGGCCCTGTTCTTTCGGAAAATCTCGGCTATTATTTAAATTTATATAACATATGGTCGTCCTATGGTGTTGAAACCGAAGGGATTATGATAGCGTATACCTCTGTGTACGGGAACACAAAAAGGGCGGTTGAACTTTTGGCGGAAAAACTGCGTGAGAAAGGATGCCCGAAAGTAGTTTTGAATGACCTTGCACGCTGCGATATGGCGGAGGCGGTAGAGGATGCATTCCGCTACGGCAAGCTTGTTCTGGCAACCACGACCTATAATGCAGATATTTTCCCCTTTATGCGAACGTTCATTGACCATTTGACAGAACGAAATTTCCAGGGACGCACCGTAGGCTTTATCGAAAACGGCTCCTGGGCACCCATGGCCGCCAAAACCATGAAAAAAATGCTGGAAAATTCGAAGAATCTTACAATTTTGGACAATACGGTGACCATTAAATCTGCACTCAATGAAGACAGCAGGGAGCAGATAGAAGCGATGGCGGCAGAGCTTTGTCGCGATTATATCGCGCAAAAAAGTGAAACGGCCAATAAAAATGATTTGACAGCGCTCTTCCATATCGGATACGGGCTTTATGTCGTCACATGCAATGATGGGAAGAAAGATAACGGCCTCATTGTGAACACAATAACGCAGGTTACAAATACACCGAATCGCGTTGCCGTTACAATCAATAAAGAAAATTATTCGCATCACGTAATTCGGCAGACGGGTATCATGACAGTAAATTGCCTTTCAGAGGATGCGCCATTCTCTATCTTTGAGAGATTTGGATTCCAAAGCGGACGCTCGGTCAATAAGTTTGAGGGACTGGAGCCGCTTCGCGCAGATAACGGTCTTGCCTTCCTGCCGCGATATATAAACGCTTTTATGTCGCTTAGGGTAGAGCAGTATGTGGATTTGGATACACACGGCATGTTTATTTGCAGTATTGAAGAAGCACGCGTGATTTCTGATGCGGAAACGATGACATATACCTATTATCAAAATCATGTAAAGCCAAAGCCTGAAACGGAAGGGAAGAAAGGTTTTGTCTGCAAAATTTGCGGCTATGTTTATGAAGGAGACACATTGCCCGATGATTTTACTTGCCCGCTTTGTAAGCATGGGGCATCGGACTTTGAACCTATCCAATAGTAAAAAGGGCTATCTCGTAAAAAGCGGGATAGCTTTTTTATTGAAGAGAAATATGGATTTTCCTAAAATTTTTTCAAATTACTCTTGACAAATATTGTATAAAGTGGTATCTTTATATTAGCACTCGAAGGAGGTGAGTGCTAATACTTTGTGAGAAGTGATGTTATGCAGCTCAGCGAAAGAAAAAAATTGATTTTAAATTCAATTGTAAATGAATATGTTGAAACGGCAGAGCCGGTCGGGTCAGCTGTACTCGCGAAGAAGTATGATGTCGGCTGCAGCTCCGCAACGATTCGAAACGAAATGGCAGAGCTTGAGGAACTGGGATTTTTAGATAAACCGCATACCTCCGCGGGCAGAATTCCTTCCGGGCGCGGCTATCGTTTCTATGTCAATTCCATGGCACCGTATGTTATGGACAAAAAGGAAAAGATGGCATTAAAACGTGCATTTTCCGAAAGAATGCGAGAGATGAATAATCTTGTGGCCGTGGCGGCAGATTTTATCGCACGGATGACAAATTATACGGTTATCGCATCGGATTGCTTTGAGGAAAATCCGCTGAAATGTGTGTATACAGATGGTGTGGGGAATATCTTTAATCATCCCGAATACTATAACCTTGAAAAAGCCAGGCGTTTTATCAACTTTATGGATAAAAGGGACAGTATTTACAAGGTGATTTCCGATTTTGAAGGTGAAAACCTGATGCGGATTACAATCGGTGAAGAGAATAACTGTGAGGATTTAAAGGATTGCAGCGTGATCGTGTCGCATTATTATGACCATGACGGTAGATGCGGTGGCATTGGCATTATTGGGCCTACACGCATGTATTATCCTAAGGTTGTGGCATCGCTCGGGACCATATCGGAAATGCTGCATATTTTGATTGAAGAAAAGGAGAGATGAAAATGTGCGAGGAAGAAAATAAAGTAGAAGAAGAAATCATCGAAGAAGAAGTCATCGAAGAAGCTTCCGAAATGGATGCACTAAATGAAGAAATTTTGCAGCTTCGGGACAAGCTTTTGCGCCAAACGGCAGAGTTTGAAAATTTCAGAAAACGTACCGCAAAGGAAAAGGAATCCTTATTTATGGACGGACAGGCGGATTGCGCCGCGGCGTTTTTGCCCCTTGTGGATAATCTGGAACGTTTTTATGCTGCGACAAAAGAAGAGGCAGAGGATAGTCCCATGCGGCAGGGTATAGAAAAGGTTTTAAAACAGCTTGGCGATATTTTAAAGGCACTTTCCGTAACGGAGATTCCGGCACTCGGCGAAAAGTTTGACCCGGAGGTACACAATGCGGTTATGCATATAGAGGATGAAACGGTAGATGATGCAACGATTGTTGAAGAATTTCAAAAGGGATATAAATTCGGCGACAAGGTACTCCGTTTCAGTATGGTAAAGGTTGCGAACTAATTTTAAGAAAGTTTTAAGAAAGAAGGAAATTTTAAATGGCAAAGATTATAGGTATTGACCTTGGAACAACAAACTCATGTGTTGCGGTTATGGAAGGCGGCGAGCCGGTCGTTATCGCAAATGCTGAAGGTGCAAGAACAACGCCGAGCGTTGTTGCATTTACAAAGGAAAATGAACGCCTGGTCGGTCAGGTTGCAAAAAGACAGGCAATTACAAATCCCGACCGCACAGTAATTTCTATTAAGAGAGAAATGGGCACAGACCATCGCGTTAAAATTGATGATAAGGATTACACACCGCAGGAAATCTCGGCGATGGTACTCCAGAAATTAAAGGCAGATGCAGAAAGCTACATCGGCGAGACCGTAAGCCAGGCAGTTATCACAGTTCCTGCATATTTCTCTGACGCACAGCGTCAGGCAACAAAGGACGCAGGTAAAATCGCAGGCCTTGAAGTTTTACGTATTATCAACGAGCCGACAGCAGCAGCTTTGGCATATGGTATGGATAAGGACACAGACCAGAAAATTATGGTTTATGACCTTGGCGGCGGTACATTCGACGTTTCAATTATCGAAATGGGCGACGGCGTTCAGGAAGTTCTTGCAACTGCAGGTAACAACCGTCTCGGCGGTGACGACTTCGACCAGAGAATTATTGATTGGCTTGCTGACGAATTCAAGAGAGAACAGGGCATCGACTTAAAGGGCGACAAGATGTCAGTTCAGAGATTGAAAGAAGCTGCAGAAAAAGCAAAGATTGAATTGTCAGGTGTTACAACATCAACAATCAGCCTTCCTTTCATCACTGCAGATACAACAGGCCCCAAGCATCTTGAGATGACATTGACAAGAGCAAAGTTCAACGAAATGACTGCAGACCTTGTTGAAGCAACAATGGTACCCGTACGTCAGGCAATGAAAGATTCAGGTCTTCAGAATTCAGAAATCGACAAGATTCTTATGGTTGGCGGTTCTTCAAGAATCCCCGCAGTTCAGGAAGCTGTTCAGAGATTTATCGGTAAAGAACCCTTCAAGGGCATCAACCCCGATGAGT
>JAZNLF010000094.1:0-8146 GCA_045578945.1 Clostridia bacterium
TTGGCTTTAAGCAAATTGAAGTCGGCTTTCCTGCCGCGTCTGAAACGTAGTATGAATTTCTGCGTACTTTAATTGATGAATACAAAATTCCCGAAGATGTCACCATTCAGGTGCTTACACCTTGCCGTCCGCATATTATTAAAAAGACGTTTGAGGCTCTGAAAGGTGCGCCGCGTGCCATTATTCATTTTTACAATTCTGTAAGTGTTGCGCAGCGCGAGCAGGTATTTTGCATGTCCAAAGAAGAGGTTAAACAGATTGCGACAGACGGTGCAAAATTTATTAAAGAGACCGCCATGGCATATGATGGCAAGTTTCTTTTTGAATATTCGCCCGAAAGCTTTACAGGGACGGAGCCTGAATATGCACTCGAGGTTTGTAATGCAGTTTTGGATATTTTGGAGCCAACTGCTGAAAACCCCGTCATTATAAACCTTCCTGTTACGGTAGAACTCAGTATGCCACATGTTTATGCAAATCAGGTCGAGTATATGCATCGGCATTTAAAATATCGTGAACATGTTGTTTTATCTATCCATCCGCACAATGACCGCGGCACAGGCATTGCTGATGCGGAGCTTGCGCTTTTAGCAGGTGCAGACCGCGTTGAAGGTACGCTTTTCGGAAATGGTGAGAGAACGGGAAATGCTGATATTATTACGCTTGCCATGAATCTTTATTCCCATGGTGTTGACCCGAAGCTCGATTTATCTGACATGCCCCGTCTGATCTCCGTATATGAGAAATGCACACGCATGCAGGTACATAGTCGAGCGCCGTATGCAGGCGATTTAGTGTTTGCTGCTTTTTCGGGCAGTCATCAAGATGCAATTGCAAAAGGCCTTCGCTACCGCGACGCACATGGGCTTTATCATTGGTCTGTCCCCTATATGCCGATTGACCCGCAAGATATTAACCGCACCTATAACACAGATGTTATTCGCTTCAATTCTCAAAGCGGGAAAGGCGGCATAGGGTATCTTTTGGAAGAAATGTACGGCTACGTTCTGCCGAGTGGAATGCGCGAGCATTTAAGTTATCTTTGTAAGGATATTTCAGACCGCGAGCATAGAGAGCTAAAAGCACCTGAAGTGTTGTCTATATTTAAAGAAACGTATTTTATTGATCCTTCTCCCCTGTCCGTATCGGACATGCGTTTCCACCGCAGAAACCAAACAGTGGAGCTTAGTATTACATTTTCTGAAAATGGATGCGAAACTACCATCCGTTCGGTCGGCAATGGTTCTTTGGATGCCGTTAGCAATGCGCTTAAAAAATATAAGAATACAGAATATCTTTTAGAGGTGTATACGGAGCACAGTATGCAGGAGAAAGGCTCCGGAAGTATGGCTGTGGCTTATATCGGCATAAAAGGGGCGGATGGCATAATGTACTGGGGTGCAGGCACAGATACAGATATTATTCACGCAAGCACGACCGCCCTTTTAAATGCATTTTTGAATATGGAGGGGTAAACCATGGGAATGACAATGACGCAAAAAATATTAAGTGCGCACGCGGGGCTCTCCTCCGTAAGTGAAGGACAGCTTATATCGGCAAATGTTGACATTGTTTTAGGAAATGACATTACGACGCCGGTTGCCATCCGCGAATTTGAAAAAGCGGAATTCCCTTCTGTTTTTGACAAAACGCGTATTGCAATCGTTCTCGACCATTTTGTACCCAATAAGGACATTTTAGCCGCGGAGCAATCAAAAGTTTGTCGTCAATTCGCTTTAAAGCATCAAATTGAGCATTTTTATGATGTTGGAAAAATGGGTATTGAGCATGTTATATTACCCGAAAAAGGGATTGTAGCGGCAGGCGACTGCATCATAGGTGCAGACAGTCATACCTGTACCTATGGTGCGCTTGGCGCATTTGCAACAGGTGTAGGCAGCACAGATATGGCAGCCGCCATGGCAACGGGCAAAACATGGTTTAAGGTCCCGGGGGCTATTCGTGTTGTACTTTGCGGTAAACTTCCATCCAATTGTAGTGGTAAGGATTTAATTTTAACGCTGATTGGTAAAATCGGTGTGGATGGCGCGCTTTATAAAAGTCTTGAGTTTACGGGTGATGGTGTCGCTTCCCTTTCCATGGATGATAGATTTTGTATCTCCAATATGGCAATTGAAGCAGGCGCCAAAAATGGCATATTCCCCGTGGATGAAAAAACGATTGCATACATGGAAAATCGCGCGATGCGTACGCCTGTTATTTTCGAAGCGGATGCAGATGCTGATTACGCAGAAACTGTGACCATCTCGCTTTCTGAAATTGTACCTACAGTCAGTTGTCCGCATCTGCCTGAAAACACATGTGCTGCAAACGCACTTTCACATATTAAAATCGACCAGGTTGTAATTGGCAGCTGTACCAACGGCCGCATGGAGGATATGGAGGTTGCCTACAATATATTAAAAGGTAAACATGTTTGTGATGGTGTTCGTTGCATCATCATCCCGGGCTCTATGGAAATTATGCGAGAGTGTGTTGAAAGAGGCTATGTCACAGCATTTATTGACGCAGGTGCCGTTGTTTCAACGCCGACATGTGGGCCATGTCTTGGCGGCTATATGGGGATTTTGGCACAGGGTGAACGTTGCGTCTCTACCACAAACCGAAATTTCGTTGGCAGAATGGGGCATCCCGAAAGCGAGGTTTATCTAGCCTCGCCGCATACTGCCGCCATAAGTGCAATAAACGGCTTTATCTCAGCATGCGAGGAGGTATAAAAATGGAAACAAAAGGCAAGGTTTTCTTGTATCCCGACAATGTAGATACGGATGTTATTATTCCTGCCCGCTATTTAAATATATCCGATACTGCAAAGCTCGCCGAGCATTGTATGGAGGATATTGATACTACATTTTATACGCGTGTGCAAAAAGGTGACGTGATTGTCGCAGGCCACAATTTTGGTTGCGGCTCCTCGCGCGAGCATGCACCGCTTGTTTTAAAAGCATGTGGTGTAGGCTGTGTAATTGCCAAAAGCTTTGCCAGAATTTTTTATCGCAATGCAATTAACATTGGTCTGCCGATTCTCGAATGTGCAGAGGCTGCAGAAAACATAAGGAACAATGATGAAATTCATATTGCTTTCGATAGCGGCAAAATTACAAATCTTTCAACCGGCAAAATGTATCAGGCCGCACCTTTTCCGCCGTTTATTCAATCTATTATAAAAGCGGGCGGTCTGATGCAATCTGTGAAGGAGGAATTAAAACATGGATAAGACAATTGCAGTCATTCGAGGTGACGGCATCGGCCCTGAAATCATAGAATCTGCAATTTCTGTTTTGGATAAAGTTGCTGCAAAATTCGGCCACACCTTCCATTATGCAGATGTCATGATGGGCGGTTGTGCAATTGACGCTTTTGGGGAACCATTACCCCAAAAAATGCTGGATGTATGTCTTTCTGCTGACAGTGTTTTGCTTGGGGCCGTCGGCGGCGAGGCGTGGAATCATCTACCTGGTGCGCTTCGACCTGAAAAAGGTCTTTTAAAATTGCGCTCTGCCATGGGTGTATTTTGTAATACAAGACCTGCAAAAATATGGCCGCAGCTTTCCGAGTCCTCCCCTCTTCGTCCTGAAATTGTGGAAAAAGGGATTGATTTTTTAATTTTGCGCGAGCTTTGCGGCGGTATTTACTTTGGCGCACACCAAACTGAAAAAAAGAATGGTATCATAAAAGCATCTGATACCATGGAATATAATGAAGCAGAAATTGAGCGTATTGGAAGAATTGCCTTCGAAACGGCACGCAAACGAAAAAGAAGGCTTTGCAGTGTAGATAAAAGTAATGTTTTGGATACAAGCCGTCTTTGGAAAAATGTGATGCATCGCCTCGCGGAAGAATATACTGATGTAACACTAAGTGACATGCTTGTAGATAACTGCGCCATGCAGCTTATAAGAGACCCTTCTCAGTTTGACGTAATTGTAACGGAAAATATGTTCGGGGATATTTTATCCGATGAAGCCTCCATGCTGACCGGTTCTATCGGCATGATTCCGTCTGCGTCGCTTGGCGAAACCAGTCGCGGACTTTACGAACCGATTCATGGCTCTGCTCCTACAATTGCAGGAAAGGACATTGCAAACCCAATCGGAACCATTCTGTCTGCTGCTTTAATGCTTCGATTCAGCTTTTCGATGGAGCATGAAGCGGATTGCATTGAAAACGCCGTTTCTGCATTTTTGTCAGAGGGTTACAGAACGGCGGATATTATGCCGCAGGATACGATTGCGGCATATTCCAAAGTTGGTACAGAGAAAGCCACACAGATAATTTTAGAAAATATTTGAATATAGAGGGAGAGATACTATGTATTTAATGGGTGTAGACTACGGCACCACATCTATGAAAGCTGCCGTATATGACGAAAACGGAAAGGAACACCAGAGTATAAACATCGATTATACGCTTGAATCGCACGGAGATTATGTTGAATTTGAAGCAGAAAAATACTGGGAAATGTTTTCTACTGCTTACGAAACGCTGTCGAAGGATATTACAATTGATGCACTCGCTATCGACACGCAATGCGAAACGCTGATTTATGCGGATAAGGATGGGAAGCCGCTCGGGAAAGCCATTGTCTGGCTTGATAATCGTGCTAACGCGGAAGCGGCAGAAATCGAAGCAAAATTTGGTACAGAAAAGGTATACACAGTAACGGGACAACCTGAGGTAACCGCCACATGGCCTGCCTCCAAACTTTTATGGCTTCGTAAAAATATGCCCGATACTTTTGCACAGATTGAAAAAATATTTTTACTTGAGGATTATCTCCTCTATCGCCTGACAGGAAATTTTGTAACAGAAAAAACACTTCAATCCTCTTCCCTTTATTTTGATATACGAAACGGAAACTGGTGGGACGAAATGCTTGATTTTATCGGCGTTCGAAAAGATATGCTGCCCACACTTTACGAAAGTGCGGTTTGTGTCGGTACATATAAGGGCGCAAAGGTTATCACCTGTGCCATTGACCAGATTGCAGGTGCAATCGGCGCTGGTATTGTCGGGAAGGGACGCATCAGCGAAATGACAGGAACCACCATGGTTATCTTTGCGGAAAGTGATGAAATTCCTGCCTATAATCCCGAAAGCAAGGTGCCCTGTCACTATAATCATGACGGCAAATATTGTCTCATGCTCTGGACAACTACCGCAGGAATGACACTAAAATGGTTTAAAAACGCTTTTTGCGAAAACTACGATTTTCGCGCGCTCGATGAGCTTGCTGAAAAAATTGCCCCCGGATGTGATGGGCTTACCATGCTCCCCCATCTTTGCGGCTCCATGATGCCGAAATATAATCCAGCGGCACGGGGTGCATTTTACGGGTTTAGTCTTGAACATACGCGCGGACATTTCGTGCGTGCAGTTTTAGAATCCGTCGCATGTATGCTTCGCGAAAACTTAGAATATCTTCATTCCGATGCAATGGAAATCCGTTCAATGGGCGGCGGTGCTTTAAGTCCTTTATGGTGTCAGATGAAAGCGGATATGACAGGGAAACGTCTTGTTACGCTAAAAAGCAAGGAAACAGCAACCTTAGGCTCCGCCATTTTGGCAGGTGTTGGTATCGGTGTCTTTTCCTCTGTTTCGGAAGCGTGTGAAAAAATTGCCGTGCCCGATAAAATTTATGAACCGAGCACCACAAATTACGATGCTGTCTATGCACGTTATCGCGATTTAGACGCAGTTTTGAATGTTCCTGAAAAAAATAAGTAATTTCGACAAAAGGGCTTGCATTTTTAGGAAAAATGCGGTATAATTTGAAGGTTGACAAATACGAAAAAGAAAGGGTGCAAATCATGAGTAAGTTTTTAGACAGAATCATTGAAAGAGCAAAGACCGATAAGAAGACTATCGTTCTTGCAGAAGGCGGTGACATCCGCACAATCCGTGCCGCGTCTATGGCATTGGAAAAAGGGATTTCCAACATTATTATCTTAGGCGATCCCGAAAACATTCAGAAAATGGCAGCTGACGAAGGCTTGAATGTAAGTGCAGCAAAAATCATCAATCCGCTTACAGCTGATAATCTGCAGGATTTTGCGGATGCACTTTACGAAATGCGTAAAGCAAAGGGTATGACACCCGAAAAAGCATTGGAAACCGTAAAAAATGAACTCTACTACGGTGTTATGATGGTAAAAACAGGGCTTGCAGATGGTATGGTTGCCGGTGCGGTAAACTCCACCTCCAACGTTTTACGTCCTTGCCTCCAGATATTAAAAACTGCACCAGGCACAAAGCTTGTATCCGCTTTCTTTGTGATGGTTGTTCCGGATTGCGAATACGGCGAGAAAGGCGCATTTATCTTTGCAGACTCCGGTCTTAATGAAGACCCCGATGCAGAAGCCGTTTCCGAAATTGCAATTTCCTCTGCAAAATCTTTTGAAACACTTTTGGAAGCAGAGCCGAAGGTTGCTATGCTTTCCTACTCGAGTTACGGCAGTGCAAAGAGCGCGCTTGTTGATAAAATGCAGCTTGCAACAAAGCTTGCAAAAGAAAAAGCGCCCGAGCTTGCACTCGATGGCGAATTACAGCTTGATGCGGCCATCGTTCCCGAAATCGGTCAATCCAAAGCACCTGGCAGCCCCATCGCAGGTAAAGCAAATGTTTTGGTTTTCCCTGACCTGAATGCAGGTAACATCGGCTACAAGCTTACACAACGTCTTGCAAAAGCCGAGGCATACGGCCCGATTACGCAGGGTATTGCAAAACCTGTAAATGATTTAAGCCGCGGTTGCAGTGCTGAGGATATTGTTGGCGTAATCGCAATCACGTGCGTACAGGCACAAAATCAGTAAGAAAGGATTGGAATACGATGAAAATTCTTGTTATTAATGCAGGCAGTTCTTCTTTGAAATATCAGTTTATTAACATGGATGACTTGTCTGTTATCGCAAAGGGTCTTTGCGAACGTATCGGTATCGACGGCTCACGCTTAAAACACACACCTGCCGGCAAGGATACCGTTATTATTGAGAAAGACATGCAAAATCACACCGATGCAATCGGCATGGTTATTGACGCTTTAACAGATAAAGAACACGGTGTTATCAGTGACATGAAAGAGATTTCCGCAGTTGGTCACCGCGTTGTGCACGGCGGTGAATTATTCTCCGAATCCGTTGTCATTGATGAACAGGTTAAGAAATCTATTGAGGATTGCATTGACCTCGCACCCTTACATAATCCGCCAAATCTTACAGGCATTTTGGCATGCGAGAAAGTTATTCCCCATGCAAAGCAGGTTGCGGTATTTGACACGGCATTCCATCAGACAATGCCGCCCGAAGCATTTATGTATGCCGTTCCCTATTCCTACTATACGGATTACAAAATTCGCCGCTACGGCTTCCATGGCACATCGCACAAATATGTAACACAGCGTGCAGCTGCACTTTTAGGAAAGCCCGTTGAAGAATTAAAGCTGATTACCTTGCATCTTGGTAATGGCTCCAGCTTGGCAGCTGTTAAATATGGTAAATCCGTTGACACAACCATGGGCTTTACACCCCTTGCAGGTCTCCCCATGGGTACCAGAAGCGGTGATATAGACCCTGCCATCTGCTCCTTTGTTGCAGAAAAAGAAGGTATTGATGCAAAGGCAGTTACGAATATCTTAAACAAAGAATCCGGCGTATTAGGTATATCCGGCCTCAGCAGTGACTTCCGCGACCTTGAAGCAGAAGCTGATACGAATGACCGCGCAAAGCTTGCGCTTGACATGTTCTCCTACAGCCTCAAAAAATATATCGGTCAGTACATCGCTGCCATGAATGGTGTGGATGCACTCGTATTCACAGCCGGTATCGGCGAGAACAACGTTGCGCTTCGCAAGCAGATTTGTGAAGAACTTTCCTTCTTCGGTCTTGCAATTGACGAAGAGAAAAACGCACAGCGCGGCAAAGATTTAGATGTAAGTGCACCCGGTGCAAAAGTGAAAACACTTGTTATTCCTACAAACGAGGAACTTATGATTGCACTTGATACCAAACGCCTTACAGAAGGATTATAATTCGAACAAATTAACAGTCAAAGGATTGTCGGCAAGTTTTTGTCGGCAATCCTTTTTTGGTTGACTTTCGCATGTTTTTATGGTAAAATGAAGAAAATA
>JAZNLF010000095.1:0-6862 GCA_045578945.1 Clostridia bacterium
GATATTTCCATGCCTTCCATAAAACTGCAAACACGCCCGCAGTCACAAAGCCGCAGAATATAAAATAAAACCAGAGGAGTAGGGGGCCAAGCTCCTTTGCAGTTGCCAAAACTGCGCCGCATGCCGTCGCAAAGCTTAGGAAAACACCCGTCGCAATTGTGAAAAGCACGCGCCGAACGATCGGCAGCTTTTTTAAAACTCGAAGTACAATCCCAGCTAATAATGCTACAACACCGACTGCCAAAATAGCTAGTATAATTTTCATATTTATCCCTCTTTCTTTTTCAATTGTTCCATATGTGCCGAAATGGATGACTCGTATTTATTTGCCCCCGGTGTGTAATAAACCTTGTCCCGAATCGCATCCGGCAAATACTGTTGTTTTACATAATTATTGGGAAATGCATGCGGGTACAGGTACGTTTTGCCATGGCCTAATTTTTCTGCACCGCTGTAATGCGCATCGCGAAGATGTGCAGGGATTTCCCCCGTGTAGCCGCTTTGCACATCGGAAAGCGCCGCATCAATTGCACAGATGGCCGAGTTCGTTTTTGGCGCTGTCGCAAGAAGAAGTACCGCCTCCGAGAGCGGAATCCGCGCCTCGGGAAATCCAAGCTGTAACGCACTGTCTACACACGCTTTTGTAATTACGATCGCCTGCGGATATGCAAGACCGACATCCTCTGCCGCAATCACCAGTAATCGGCGGCATATGGAGGGCAAATCTCCCACCTCCACCAAACGCGCTAAATAGTGGATGGCCGCATCGGGATCGCTGCCGCGAATCGACTTTTGAAAGGCGCTTAAAATATCGTAATGGCTGTCCCCATCCCTATCATAACGGATAGCGCGTTTCCCAAGACATGCCTGCACCGTTTCCTGTGAAATGGAAATCACACCATCTTTATTGGGGATTGTGCTTGCCGCTGCGACCTCCAAAGCACCAATTGCCTGTCTGACATCGCCGCCGCACGCCTCTGCAAGATACGAGCATGCCGCATCGGTAAGCTCTGCGTTTATATGTTCATCCCTGAGCACTTTTACCGCGCGGCGAAGTGCCGTTTCCACGTCCCGCGGCTCCACACTATGAAATTCAAATACCGTCGAGCGCGATAAAATAGCGTTATAAATATAAAAATACGGATTTTCCGTTGTACTTGCAATCAGCGTTATGCGGCCATCCTCCATAAATTCCAAAAGGGATTGCTGCTGCTTTTTATTGAAATTTTGGATTTCATCCAGGTACAAAAGCACACCGCCCATGCCCGAAAACCCGTCCAGCTCCGACACAATCGCTTTAATGTCAGAAACGGACGCATGTGTGGCATTGAGCTTGTAAAGGCGCATCCCCGCCCTTTTCGCCGCAATATTTGCAACTGTGGTCTTTCCTGTTCCTGCAGGACCATAGAAAATCATATTGGGAATACGGCCGCTTTCCAAAAGATTGTAAAGCACCTGCCCCTCTCCCAAAAGATGCTTTTGCCCTACAATTTCCGCAAGCGACGACGGTCGAATTCTGTCCGCAAGTGGTTGCATGTCACTCCATCCTTTTTATAGAATAGTTATAGTATATCACAAGATACATGCTTTGTCAAAATTTGTTTATTGAAACGTAGCAAAAAGGGAATGCATAAAACCGAAATGGTTTAAAACACTCCCTTTTTATAAAATATACAGCGCTGCAGATTTATTCCTGTTCCGCATCCGCGCCTTGTTTTGCAATGCGGATTTTATACTCGTAATAATCCTTTTTTTCGGTCTGCTCGACCTGTGGCGTCACGCCTGCCTCGCGTACCATATCAAGTGCCTTTTCAATGGTATTGAGAAAAATGCGGTAATCGCTCTTTTTGCATCGTACGACCGAGGGCTGTGCGGACGTCTTTTCTGTTTCCGCTGCCGTTTCCGCTTCGCGCAACTCATTTAAAAGTTCCTCTATGTATTCCTCTGTGGCGCGAACATTCATGTTCTTTTCCACAATTTTCATCAATGCCTTCCACTGCACTTCCTCATCAGGCAGTTTTAAAAGCGCGCGCGCATGGCGCTCTGTCAGTTTATTTTCAGACACAATCTTTTTCAGATAAGGACTCAGCTTTAAAATACGAAGCTTATTGGCAACTGTCGATTGCTTTTTCCCCGTCTTTGCGGCAACCTCTTCTTGCGTCATCCCATGGTCACATATAAGTCGATGATACCCTTCCGCCTCCTCGAAAAAGCCAAGCTCCTTCCGCTGCAGATTCTCAATCAGTGCAATGACGGCACTGTCATTGTCATTAATCCGCATCAGCATGGCGGGAATGGTCGGCCGCTGGAGAGATTTCACCGCACGCAAGCGGCGTTCACCCGTCACAAGCTCGTATAAATCCTTGGAAAGCCGCCGCACGGTAATCGGCTGAATGACGCCGTATTCCCGTATGGAATTTGCAAGCTCCTCTATCGCCATACTGTCAAACGTTTGGCGTGGCTGATAGGGATTCGGAATAATATTATCTACGGGAATCTGGAAAACTTTGTTTTTGTCATCTTGCAGTTTAAATGTTAACATATGCATCACCTCAGCAAGATATTACCATATTTTTCCAGTATTGTAAAGAAAATTTTTCCGACAGTTTTTTCGTTATAAAAGCGGTGATTTTTGCGGTGTTCCCGCTTTTCGCGGGTACTTTGACGGGGTTTGTCGTTTCTTTTGGATTACGACGACAGTATGCTCCATCTCTCCCCAAAAAACATCGCGAATCTCCAGTAGCTCGCCGCCTAAAATTTTTATGACATTTTTCGCTTCCTCGGCCTCCGCGCGGCCATCTCTGCCCTTCATGGCGAGGAAAATGCCGCCGCATTTTAAAAGCGGCAGACAATATTCGCACAAAACCGCAAGGTTTGCCACCGCACGCGCGACCGCAACATCATACTTTTCGCGGTGCGCCGCAGCGCGGCCTGCATCCTCGGCACGTGTATGCAAAGTCGTGATACCCGAAAGCGATGTATCCGAAATGACGGCATCCAAAAACGAAATACGTTTTTTTAGCGCGTCCATCAAAACCACTTCGATGTCATCCCTGACGATTTTCAAAGGAATCCCCGGGAAACCTGCCCCCGTACCCACATCTGCCAAGCGTGCCCCTTCGGGAATAAGGCTTTGAATGGCTACAGAGTCCACAAAATGCTTTTTCAAAACCTCTTCATGCTCTGTGATGGCCGTCAGATTCATTTTCTCGTTCCACTCCAAAAGAAGTGACTCATAGCGGGAAAAGCGATGCATCATTTTCTCCGTCGGTGTTATATGATAATCTAAAAGCCCTTTTTTCAGTGTTTCCATTCTTCTTTCCTCACTTATGCTTTCTCAATCAGCACCAAAAGTACGCTGATATCCGCGGGCGAAACGCCCGAAATGCGTGATGCCTGCCCGATATTTTCAGGCTTTTGCGCCGTAAGCTTTTGCCGCGCCTCGATGGAAAGGCCTTCCACCTGCATGTAATCCACGTTTTTCGGAAGCACTTTATTTTCGAGTTTTCTAAACTGCTCAACCGCGCGCTTTTGCCGATTAATATAGCCTTCATATTTGATGCGGATTTCCGCCTCCTGCCACACATCTTTCGGCAAATCAGGGCGATTTTTATCTACAGTTTCCAAATCCTTATACCGAATTTGCGGGCGGCGCACCAAATCGGCAATCCGCACGCCCGTCGTAACAGGCTCGGATTCGCACGCCGTCATAATTGCGCGCAGCTCCTCGGAAGGTGGCAAGGAATTCGATTCCATGCGATGCATCTCCGCCGCAATCTGTCTTTGCTTTTCCAAAAACGCATGGTAGCGCGCCTCGGGAATCAGCCCTGCGCGATATCCCTTCTCCGTCAGGCGCGCATCGGCATTGTCCTGCCTTAAAAGTAAACGATATTCCGAGCGCGAGGTCATCATGCGATATGGCTCATTGGTCCCTTTCGTCACCAAATCATCAATTAAAACGCCGACATACCCTTCATCACGCCCGATAATCAAAGGCTCTTTTCCCAGTATTTTAAGTGCAGCATTCGCACCTGCTACAAGGCCTTGCGCCGCGGCCTCCTCATAGCCAGAGGTACCATTGAACTGCCCTGCGCCGTAAAGGCCTTCTATTGTTTTGCACTCTAAGGTGTTTCGCAATATCAAGGGGTCACAGCAGTCATATTCAATTGCATAGCCTGCACGCATAATTTCAGCATTTTCAAGACCTGCCACCGAATGAAGCATCTCGTTTTGGACGTCCTCGGGCAGCGAGGTGGAAAGGCCCGAAACGTACATTTCTTCCGTATCGAGGCCCATCGGCTCTATGAAAAGCTGATGGCGCTTTCGTTCCGCAAAACGTACCACCTTATCTTCAATGGAAGGACAATACCGCGCCCCCACGCCTTTGATTGTACCGCTGTACATCGGCGCGCGATGCAAATTTGCACGAATAATTTCGTGTGTTTTTTCGTTTGTGTATGTCAGATAACAAGCAACCTGATTCTTTAGCTCCCCTTTTGTTTCAAAGGAAAACGGTGTAATCTCATCATCTCCATACTGCGGCTCCATTTTGGAAAAATCTATACTTTTTCTTGCAATACGAGGCGGCGTCCCCGTCTTAAAGCGGCGCAAAGGCACACCGATTTTTTCTAAAGCAGCAGGAAGTGCCGCTGCAGGAAACATGCCGTCCGGCCCGCCCGCATGGCTATGCTCCCCTGTAATAATCTTGCCGTTTAGATACGTTCCCGTCGCAATAACAACGGCTTTTGCGCCAAAGACTGCGCCAAGATGCGTGCGCACGCCGCACACTCTGCCGTCCTCTGTCAAAACCTCTACAATTTCTGCCTGACGGACACTTAAATTCTCCGTATTTTCAACAAGGCGCTTCATCTCGCGCATATAGGCCCACTTATCCGTCTGCGCGCGAAGTGCGTGCACGGCAGGCCCTTTCCCCGTATTTAAAAGGCGTGACTGCAAAAACGTCGCATCCGCGGCCTTTCCCATTACACCGCCGAGCGCATCAATTTCACGCACCAGATGCCCTTTTGCGCTGCCGCCGATATTGGGATTGCAGGACATGGATGCCAAAAAATCCAAGCTCATGGAAAAAAGAAGCGTTTTTGCCCCCACTGTCGCGGATGCCACGGCCGCCTCACAGCCTGCATGTCCGCCGCCTACAATAATTACATCTACGTTTTCCAAAACCTTCTCCTCTTTTACTTTGGTTTTTTTATATACAAAATACCGAGCACTGTATTTACAAGCGTTTTGCCAATTAGTTTCCCGAGTACCATCAAAAACTTATAGGAAATACCAATGGTATAAAGGGGGCGCGTATGTCTTTTTTCGCATATTTTAGCAATCACGCGCGCCACATATTCGGGATGCATCCCGCCCTTTTCATCCTTTTCCATCACCGCGACCGAGGGCGCAATTCTGCCGCCGTAGACCTCCTCGCCCGCATATTCTTTTTTTCGGGCGTCGGTAAAGCCCGTCGCCACATCGCCGGGCATGACACAGGTGACATCCACGCCAAAGCACTTCACTTCATTTCGAAGTGCCAGCAAAAACGAATTGACCGCGGCTTTTGACGCGGAATAAAACGATTGAAACGGAATCGGAAACACAGCCGCCGCCGAGCTTACGCCGACAATTCTGCCTTTCCCTGCCCGAAGAAGCGGCATTGCATATTTTATGCAAAGATGCACGCCGTGGAAATTGACCTGCATCTGTCGCAGTGCGTCCGCACTATCTGTAAACTCCGCCGCGCCCGATATGCCATAGCCTGCCGACAAAATCAGCCTGTCTATATGCCCTTCGCGCGCCGAGATTTTTAAAAATGCCTCTTTTACGGCATTTTCATCCGTCACATCCGTTTTGATATGTATTGCATCGGCACCGGACGCGCCGCTTCGGCTAAGGTCATAGACCTGATAGCCTTTTTGTTTCATTTCTGCCACCAGCGCGCGCCCGATACCGCTTGACGCACCGCTTATCACCGCTACCTTCATTCCAAGGCCTCCCCTTGCTTTTTCAGGAATGTATACAAAATATTCTCAAGCTCCGAAAATGTGCATGCGTGGTGAATTTCCTCTCGCACACCTGCCGCACCCGCTATGCCTTTTACGTACCATGCCGCATGGCTTCGCGCTTCCAAAATTGCCGTCCTCTCCCCTTTGTATTCGACCATTTTCCGCACCTGGGAAAGGCACGTTTTCACACGTGCTGCCGCCGTGGGCAAAGCCTCGGGCGCCTCTCCGTTTAAATAGGAACGGATTTGGCGAAAAAGGAACGGATTGCCCATTGCACCGCGCCCGACCATGATACTGTCACAATTTGTTTCCGCCATCATGCGTGCGGCATCCCCAGCACTTTTAATATCCCCGTTTCCGATAACGGGAATCCTGACGGCTTCTTTCACACGCCTGATTGTGCCCCAATCGGCGTGACCGCTATACTGCTCCAGCGCCGTCCTGCCATGCACCGCAACCGCCGCCGCGCCGCACTTTTCCATATGCGCCGCAAAGGCGGGCGCTACCTCGCTATCCCAGCCCTTTCGGATTTTCACGGTTACAGGCACGTCTGCGGCTTCTTTCACTGCCGAAACAATTTCGCCCGCCAAAGCCATATCACGCATGAGAGAAGCACCGTCGCCCCCGCGCGTGATTTTCGGCGCAGGGCAACCCATATTGATGTCAATCGCGTCTGCAAATTCGCTCACGCGCTTTGCCGCCGCTGCCATTACCTTCGGCTCATGCCCGAAAATCTGCACAATGTGCGGGCGCTTCTCGTCCAAAAAGCGCATCAGCGCAAAGGTTTTTTTATCATCAAACTGCATCGCCTTTGCGCTGACCATTTCAGAATACGCCATATCTGCACCCAT
>JAZNLF010000096.1:0-1632 GCA_045578945.1 Clostridia bacterium
AGGAACCAACTTTGTAAAAGAACTGAAATGCAAAACGGAAATTCCTTTGGATATTCACTTGATGATTGACGATCCGGAAAAGAAGCTGGAATGGTTTGCGTTTGGAGAAGGGGATTATGTTTCTGTTCACTATGAGGCAAGCCGCCATCTAAATAAGGCGTTGGCTACAATTCGCGCAAGGGGAGCAAAGGCTATGGTGGCGCTGAATCCCGCAACATCTATTTGTGCGTTGGATAGCGTGTTGGAGGATATCGATGCAGTACTGGTTATGACGGTAAATCCTGGATTTGCAGGTCAGGCGCTGGTCGAATCAACCTTGAATAAGATTCGAAGGCTACGAAAGTATCTGGATGATGCGGGTTACGGCCACATTGAGATTGAAGTGGATGGCAATGTCAGTTTTGAAAATGCGAAACGCATGAGCGCGGCAGGTGCAGATATTTTTGTGGCGGGTTCTTCCAGTGTGTTTTCGAAAGAGGAATCTCTAACGCAAAATATCGCAAGACTTAGAAAAAATATTGAACAGAATTGCTGAGAATTAACAAAAATACTGCGTCCTACTTGCACGATAGCATTGGGGGGAGGCATCGACGCAAAGATGTTCACCATCGCCGGGCTGGTTATGCCGTGGGGATATTTAAACAGTTCTTATGAAAAATAAATTGCATTTTATATGTTTTTCTGCTAAACTATATTATGTAAAGTTGTATACCTGCGGCCGCATTTTGCTTTCTGTTCGCATGTATCCAAATCCCCACATCCTCAAAGGAGGACTTCCTATGAAAAAAATGAACATGAAAAAAGGTACGGCTTTTCTTTTGAGCCTCATTCTGCTTTTCTGCTCTGTGCCGCTTGCGGCGCAGGCGGAAGAGGTATGCGCGCATGCTTCCTATGATAACGGCTTCTGCGTAAGCTGCGGTGCGTATCAGCCGGCAGAGTATATCGAAGAGGAATACAAGTTCGAAATCGGCAATGCCGGTCAGCTGTATTGGTTTGCGGAGTTTACAAAGAGCGATGCGGTGTGTGATGACGGAGGCACACTGGACGACCCTACGGACGACATCCATTGCAACGATGTGAGCGCTGAGCTCACGGCGGACATCACCGTGAACCCCGGTCTGTTTTCGCCGAGCGGCGAATATGTACCCCAAAACGGGGAAAGCTACCGTAAATGGACGCCTATCGCTTACGAAACGATATATGGCGGTATTTTTGACGGTAATGGCTATACGGTCAGCGGTCTTTACTGCAAAACGGACAGCAATGCCGGTTTATTCGATAAGGTCAGCTATATTGTTCAGAACGTAAATATTGAAAATTCGTATTTTGAAGGCAATGCCTATACCGGAAGTATTGCGGCGCGTGTCATAGGCGAAATCGGCTCACCGGAAGGTGTTATAGTAAACTGCATCAATGAGGATTCGAGTTACGTGGAAGTCAATTCGGCAAATGCCAAGGCCAGCGGCGGCATCGTGGGCTATGCCGAAAAAGCCAAAGTTCTCTCCTGCACAAACAAAGGCCGCGTGGGTGCGGACGGCGGCGTTGTCGGCGGTATCGTGGGCTATGCCCAAAATGCTCTCGTGGAGTACTGCACAAGCAGAAGCATAGATGTGATCAACAGATCGTCGCGTG
>JAZNLF010000097.1:0-6019 GCA_045578945.1 Clostridia bacterium
TTGTCTTCCTAAGACCGCTTGGCCTCCGACTTTGCCGATGGCAACGGGGGACGGTGTTTCCGTCGGTGGCGGGGGCGGCGCGTCTTTGGCGGCGCAGCCCGTTATCAAGAGAAAAAGACATACGAAAACCAGTCGTTTCATGTGTGCTCCTTTTTTTATTTTTCTTTCTATTCTGCCACTTTTTTCGCCTTTTATTCTTCTGCAAAAAATAATTGACTTTCTCGCCTTTATATGGTAAAATATATGATTGAAAGATTATGTTACATTGGAGATAAAGAAAGGAATCACAGTATGCAAGCCATCTATGAAAATCTCTTAAATCTTACGCCTGCCATGGTTATTATGTGGTGTATCGGCGGCATGCTCATCTATCTTGCGATTAAAAAGGATATGGAGCCGACGCTCCTGCTCCCCATGGGCTTTGGTGCCATTTTGGTAAATCTTCCCCTATCGGGTGCGATTACGCAGGGCGCGGAGCACGGCGTTTTGGATATTCTCTTTGGCGCAGGTGTCGCCAACGAATTGTTCCCGCTTTTACTTTTCATCGGCATCGGCGCGATGATTGACTTCTCTCCCCTTTTGTCAAACCCGAAGATGCTTCTCTTTGGCGCGGCGGCGCAGTTTGGTATCTTCTTTACCTTTGCCATGGCAACGCTTTTCGGCTTTGAAATCCGTGACGCGGCTTCCATCGGCATTATCGGTGCGGCGGACGGCCCGACCTCTATTTTCGTCGCACAGTTTTTCAATTCCAATTACACGGGCGCCATTATCATTGCTGCCTATTCCTACATGGCACTTGTGCCGATTATCCAGCCCGTGGTTATCCGCGCGATTACCACGAAAAAGGAACGCCTAATTCGCATGGACGCCAAAAGCGGCAAACCCGTTTCCAAAACGGCCAAGATTTTGTTCCCCATCGTGATTACGGTCATTGCAGGTCTTTTTGCACCGAAATCCGTTGCGCTCGTCGGCTTTTTAATGTTTGGTAACTTAATCCGCGAATGCGGCGTTTTAAACCTTTTGTCCGAGAGTGCACAAAAAGAGCTTGCAAACCTCGTTACGCTTCTTTTGGGCATCACCGTTGCTACAAAATTGCAGGCGGATTCCTTCTTAAGCGGGGAAACGCTGCTGATTTTGGCACTCGGCCTCGTTGCCTTTATCTTTGACACCGTCGGCGGTGTTATGTTCGCAAAATTCTTAAACCTTTTCTCCAAGAAAAAAATCAACCCCATGGTTGGCGCGGCAGGCATTTCGGCATTCCCCATGTCCTCACGCGTTATCCATAAAATGGGCTTGCAGGAAGATCCGCAAAACTTCCTTCTCATGCATGCCGCAAGTGCAAACGTGGCAGGACAGGTGGCATCCGTTATTGCGGGCGGCCTTATCATAAACCTCGTCTTGCCCCTTATATAAGAAAGGACGTATGCTTTTATGAAGCTTTATAATACCATGACGCGACAAAAAGAAGAATTTGTACCGCTTTCACCCGGCAAGGTCAAGATGTACTCATGCGGCCCTACGGTCTACAATTTCTTTCATATTGGCAACGCGCGGCCGTTTATCGTGTTCGATACGCTCCGCCGTTATTTTGAATACAAGGGCTATGACGTCACGTTCGTCCAAAACTTCACGGATGTGGACGATAAGCTGATAAACCGCGCGGCGGAGGAAAATTCCACCGTCGGCGAAATTGCAGAAAAGTATATTGATGCGTATTTTGAGGATGCGACGGCGCTCGGCATCGAAAAGGCCAGCGTGCATCCGCGCGCAACTGAAAATATTGACGCAATTATAGAGCTGGTTGCCGACCTTATTGAAAAAGGCTACGCCTACGAGGTGGACGGAGACGTTTACTTTTCCACCAAAAAGTTTAAGGACTACGGCAAGCTCAGCCACCAGCCGCTGGAGGATTTAGAAAGCGGCGCGCGCATTGAAATTGACGAAAGAAAACAAGACCCCCTCGATTTTGCCCTTTGGAAAAAACGCAAGGCGGATACGGAAATTGCGTGGGAAAGTCCGTGGGGCATGGGGCGCCCGGGCTGGCATATAGAATGCTCCGCCATGGCAGGGCGTTTTTTGGGGGAAACCATAGATATTCACAGCGGCGGCAAGGATTTAATCTTCCCGCACCACGAAAATGAGATTGCACAAAGCGAGTGCGCGCATAACGGGGCCCCGTTTGCACGCTATTGGCTGCATAACGGCTATATCAATATTGACAACGTGAAAATGTCCAAATCCAAGGGCAATTTCTTTACCGTGCGCGACATTGCGAAAAAGTATGACCATGAGGTGATTCGTTTCTTCATGCTGTCGGCGCACTACCGCAGTCCCATCAATTTCTCTGACGAGCTTTTAAATGCCGCAAAAACGGGCCTTGCCCGTCTTTATACCGTGCGTGACCGATTGGAGGAAACTGAAAAAGGTATGGGCGAATTGCCCGCGGTCATCGCCGAGAAGCGCCAGCGTTTTTTGGACGCGATGGATGACGATTTGAATACCGCGGACGCGATTGCCGCGCTCTTTGAAATGGCGCGCGCCATAAACGTCCTCTTAGACGGCGGCAACACAGAAAGCGCAGGCACCTGCCTTTTAGTCTATAAGGAGCTTGCGGGCGTGCTCGGCCTTCTCAAAAAGGAAAAGAAGGCGGAGGAAGGCGACGCGGAAATTGAGGCACTCATTGAAAAACGTCAGGCGGCGCGCCGCGAGAAAAACTTTGCGCTCGCCGACGAAATTCGTGATACATTGCAGAATATGGGTATAATCATAGAGGATACGCGTGAGGGTGTAAAATGGCACAGAGCATAGAAAATCCCTTAAACATGGCGTTTGTGGGCGATGCGGTTTACAGCCTTTATATTCGCCACCGCTTAGCGCTACTTTCGGGCGCACACGTCGGCACGCTGCATCGCGCAGCATCGCGGATGGTCTGTGCCGAGGCGCAATATCGTGCCGCCGCCATGCTGATGCCGATTTTGGAGGAGGATGAAGTCCGCATTTTCAAGTGGGGACGAAACACAAAATCCGCCACCGTGCCGAAAAACGCCGATGTGGTGCATTACCGCCACGCAACGGGTTTGGAAGCTTTGGTCGGCTCGCTTTACACAAACGGGAAGACCGAGCGGCTCGAATTTTTAATGGGAAAGGTGTTTGATTTCCTTTATGACGAAAACTGAAGGTTTCATAAAAAAGCATATTGTAAGCTTTTTTACGATTTTGCTCGGCGCACTTTTAGCCTCGTTTGCGCTTGACTTTTTTCTCCTGCCCTATCACATTGCGCCAGGCGGCATCACAAGCGTTTCCGCCATGCTAAACAGCGCGCTGCCGCTGTCTGTCGGCATATGGTATGCGCTTATCAATATTCCGCTTTTTTTGGCAGGCCTTCGCCTTACCAGAGAATTTTTTGTAAAAAGTCTGCTCGGCATGGCGATGAATACTGTTTTTATTGACCTTTTGGCAAACGTCGATTCCGCGATGTTCGGCATCGGGGAGGACCCGCTTTTATGCGCCGTTTTCGGCGGCATTCTTTTGGGTGCGGGGTACGGCCTTGTGCTTTACGCGGGCGGCTCGTCGGGCGGGACGGACATTGCAGGCTGGCTTATCCGCCGCAAAAATCCGACCATAAAGCTCGGCCGCGCCATTTTATGCTTTGACCTTGTGATTATCGCGGTGCAAAGCATGGTGTACGGCAGCATAAAGCTCAGCTTGTACGCGCTCATCGGCATGTTTTTATGCAGCCGCATGATTGACATGATTTCCGAGGGCGGCCGCGCCGCAAAGGTTACTTTTATTATCAGCGAAAAATCCGCGGAAATCGCCGCAAGGATTATGAAAGAAACAGGCCGCGGCGTTACTTTAATGCGCGGCACGGGCATGTATACGGGGATGGGGCGCGATGTGCTTTTGTGCACCATGTTCCGCTACAACATGCAGCATATAAAGAAGATTATCCGCGAAATTGATCCGCGCGCGTTTTTGATTGTAAGCGATGCGCGTGAGGTTTCGGGAGAGGGCTTTACACCCCTCGAAAGTTAAATTTGTTAGCAATTTGCGTGGGAAACTGCGCTAAAAATAAGCTTAGTGAAAGGATGAGTAAGTTTTGGAAAAATCAAAAGAAACTTTGCTGAAGGAAAAAGCCAATCGCATCCGTCAGCACATTGTAACGGGGGTACACAGCGCCGGTGCAGGGCATCCGGGCGGCTCTTTGGGCATTGCAGACATACTTGCATACCTCTACTTTGAGGAGATGAACATAGACCCGAAAAATCCGAAAAACCCCGACCGCGACCGCTTTGTACTTTCAAAAGGCCATTGCGCACCCGCACTGTATGCAGCTTTGGCAGAGCGCGGCTACTTCCCGACAGAGGATATCAAAGGGCTTCGCAGCGCGGATAGCTATTTAGAAGGCCATCCCGACATGAAGAAAATCCCCGGCGTTGATATGTCAAGCGGTTCTTTGGGACAGGGCATCTGTGCCGCAAACGGCATGGCACTTGCCGCGAAAATTGACAAGAAGGATTACCGCGTTTACACCGTTTTGGGTGACGGCGAATTGCAGGAAGGTCAGGTATGGGAAGCGGCAATGTTCGCAGCACACTACGGCCTTGACAATCTGACCGCTTTTGTTGACTTTAACGGTCTGCAGATTGACGGCGACATCACGAAGGTTATGAACCCGACACCGATTGATAAAAAGTTTGAAGCTTTCGGCTGGCATGTAATTGTAACCGATGCGCATGACTTTAATGCTTTGGAAGCCGCTGTAAATGAAGCGAAAGCCACAAAAGGACAGCCGACCATGATCGTTGCAAAGAGCGTAAAGGGTAAAGGCGTTTCCTTTATGGAAAACCAGGCAGGCTGGCATGGCAAAGCACCGAATGATGAAGAATATGCATTAGCAATGAAGGAATTGGAGGGGAATTTCTAATGAGTGAGAAAAAAGCAACAAGAGAAGCGTACGGTGAGGCGCTTGCCGAATTCGGCGCACAATATGATTTCGTAGTTTTGGATGCTGACCTTTCCAAGTCCACCAAAACAGACAGCTTCAAAAAAGTATACCCCGAGCGCTTTGTAAACATGGGTATCGCAGAAGCAAATATGATGACAACGGCAGCAGGTCTTGCAGCAGCAGGCAAAACTGTTTTCGCAAGCTCCTTTGCAGTTTTTGCATCAGGCAGAGCATTTGAGCAAATCAGAAACTCTATCGCATATCCGCACCTCAACGTTAAAATCGGTGCAACACATGCAGGTATTTCCGTCGGTGAGGACGGCCCGACGCATCAGTCCATCGCAGATATCGGCATTATGCGCACATTGCCGGGCATGACAATCATCAGCCCTGCAGACGCAACGGAATCCCGCGCAGCCGTAAAAGCGGCCATTGAAAATGACGGCCCGTTCTACCTGCGCTTCGGTCGCCTTTCCGTTCCGCACATCTACGATGCGGCAAATTATAAGTTTGAACTTGGCAAGGGTATTGTGCTTTCCGAAGGCACGGATGTTACGATTGTAGCAACAGGTCTTATGGTGCAGGAAGCCATCGAAGCAGGCAAAATTCTCGCAGAAAAAGGCGTAAGTGCTGAAATCATTGATATTCATACGATTAAGCCTATCGACACTGAGCTTTTATGTAAGAGCGCCAAGAAAACAGGCGCAGTTGTAACGGCAGAAGAGCATAATATCATCGGCGGCCTCGGCAGCGCAGTCGCAGAAGTATTGGCAGAAAACATGCCCGTACCGATGACGCGTGTAGGTATCATGGATACCTTCGGCAAGAGTGGTAAGCCCGCGGCACTTCTTAAAATGTTCGGCCTGACGGCAGAAGACATCGCACAAAAGGCACTCGCGACCATTGCGAAGAAAAACGCGTAAGCTATAAAAATATAAGCGCCATGATGCCCCCTCGGGGCATCGTGGCCGCATATATATCCGTGCATCCGCATGATTTTTTATCGTGCAGATACACGGATATATATATCTTGAGAATCTAAAGAAAAGAGAGAATTCATCATGCACGAGC
>JAZNLF010000098.1:0-3426 GCA_045578945.1 Clostridia bacterium
TCCGTCCTCAGAGAAAGCAGTCTGTGTTCTGCCGTATACAATCTGCAAAAACAGCTCGCGCATAGCGGTGTTGATTGCATCACATACAAGGTCAGTATTGAGTGCTTCGAGAAGTGTTTTGCCTGTTAAAATTTCGCCCGCCATTGCTGCGGAGTGTGTCATACCGCTGCAGCCGCAGGTTTCAATCAAAGCCTCTTCAATAATGCCTTCTTTTACGTTCAGCGTCAGCTTACACATGCCCTGCTGCGGCGCGCACCAGCCGATACCGTGTGTAAGACCCGAAATATCGCTGATTTGCTTCGCTTTGACCCATTTGCCCTCTTCGGGGATGGGTGCAGGCTCATGGCATACGCCTTTAGCCACGCATTGCATTTGTTGCACCTCGTGGGAAATTTTCATAGTAAACCATCCTTCCAAATGAATTTGATGTTATTCTATCATTTTTTTCCCAAGAAATCAAGACTATTTTTACAAAAGACGCCTTATTTTTTAATTTTTCTCCGAAATAGATGTTATGACGCCTTTTTGTACGGTCACGATTTTGCCGTCAACGCTCTCGAATGTGCCGCTGGCGCCCGAATTAATGGAAACAGTTCCGCTGGGACTGCCGAGGACGATTTTATCGCCGAAAAGCAGGAGCCCGCCTGCATCGAGCATGCGGATGCCACCGATGCAAGAGCCGCTGTAGTATACATTCAGGCTGTCACTGACGCCATCGTTTTCGAGTGCGATATAGTCTCTGAAAACATTGGGCGCAATGCGGATGTTTACGCCTTCAATATCCGCACCGCGGATATCGCCTGAAAACACGGCGTTGCCGTCATCATTTAAATGTATCGTCTCTTTTCCGTTTTTGTCATAGAGGCAAAACTGGAAGTCGCCGCCTGTGTCCTTGCCGATAACGGCGCGCACAGTGCCGTCGCCGTCCTCCATAACCATGCGTGCACCATCAAGCCTTGTTGCGCCGTCCTCGCTCTGAATTTCTGTCAGATTGGTATTGAGTGTGCGCACATTTTTACTGTCTAAATGCTCCAAAAGCCATGCTAAGTTTTTTTGCATTTTTACAATGGCGGTTTCAAGCTTTTCCGTATCGCCGTCAAACCCCTGCATGTCCTTACTTATCGTTACTTCTGCCATTTGTTCTCCTTTCTATACTCTTTTTTTAATACTGTCGCCGTCTTTTTCCTGCATATCCGCAAGCTCGCCGGGCGTAAAGCGCCCCACAGGTTCCTTCTTGATTGTGACAAGCGGCGGACGCGACATCACACCATAGCGCACCGATTCGGGCGCGTGTGTAATCTCGTGCGGAGAGTCCGACGCATCCTCAGGCACATGCCTGTCGTATAAAAGTGCGGGCAACGTGCGGATGATTTCGGTGCAATGTGATGCAAAATGTATCTTTTCACGCCGCAGATATTCGCGCAGCACACGCCAGCCCGCCACACGGCGGTTGTCTGCACGTACAAGCCCCACAAGACCTTCTGCTGCCATGATTTCCACGCCGCTTCGCCCTGTATCCTGCCGCCTGTTCCAAAGGTCAGGCGAGGCAACGGTGTAGGCAATTTCTTCCTCCTTCGGCGTCAGCCGTACGATTTCGCGCGCCGCCTCGGAGAGCGTAAGACCGCTTTGGCAAAACTCGCGGTAGATGGTAAGGTTTCCTTCTCTGTCTACCATGTACCAATGGCATGCCGTGCGGTCAAGTCCGTAGTCAAGGCTTCGGAAGCGTTTGTAGTATGTCGGCATCTCTGACGCTGTGCATACATGCTTCTGTCTGTCAAACTCACCGAAAAATTGTCCTTCAAAAATGTCCCAATCCCCGTATAAAAGCGCCTTTTTTTCGTTTTCGGGAAGTGCTTTCAGTCTTTTGATGTAGCCCGCATCCTTTTCCATCAAAAATTTGTTTTCTTCAACGCGTGCAGGGATGAAAATGCGGGTGGTTTCCGCCCCGAAAAGTGTTTCGGGCGGCGCGGGGTCGATAAATCTTTCTTTTACCCAGCTATGGCCGCGGCTCCCCGGATTTGTGGTACTTTTTATCTGTTTCGGGAAGCTGTTTGCACCGCGGAGACGGCTCATCATATAAATATATTGATACGATGAAAAATGCGTCAGCTCATCGAAACGAATGACGTCGTATTCCGCGGATTGGTACATCGTTACGTCGGTATCATTCGCCAAAAATCCAAACTCGATAAGAGAGCCGTTTCGTAAGATAAGCTTATGCTTTGCACTTTTATAGGTATAGAGCGCTTTGGGGATAACATGCAAGGCGGTTAAAATCAGCGAACGCTCCAGAGCGGGGAAGGACGAGCGCAAAAGAAGCTGCTTGCTGCCCGCATACTTTAAAGCGTACAAAAATGCGTCCACGACCTGCCCGTAGGACTTGCCGCCACCCGCCGCACCGCCGTATAAAACCTCATCGGCATCGGTGTTTATAAAAAACGCCTGCTTTTTGGTGACCTTTAGTGAAACCTTTTTCACTCTATCACCTTCACTTCAATCGACAACGTATCATCCCTTTCGTCGTCGCCGTCTGCCAACTTCAAAAGGTACTCAGACACTTTTAATTTGTCTTTAAAATCCGTTTCCGAATCGCGAAGGACGGATGTTAAAAACTCTTGTACCTCTTTTTTGTCGGCAATTTTTTTCTTTGCCAATAAAAAAACCTCCTTTCGGTACAGTATCATACCAAAAAGGAGGTGATTTTAAAAGGGCGATTTTTGTGCAGGGAAAGCCCGTTTGTCATTTATTTTTCTTTCTTTTCCGTATCCGTTAAAATGCGAAGCAATGCGGCATACACCTTGTCAGGCTCCTCGCGGAAGCGGCGGCAAATCTCGCGCGCCATCTCCAAAGAGCTTGCAGTCAGCGCGAGATCCATAAGCGGAAAGCCGCCCTCGGAAATAGAACAATTCGCAGTATATTCCAGCTCGTTTAAAGGCGTATAGGTAGCGGTAATATCCGACTTGTTCTTTGTTTTTTGTTTTTGTGCACGAATGGTTAAAAGCAGCTTTTCGCGCACAGTGCGCGGGATTTTCGTAATAAAGTTTTGGTACGCCTCGCGTCCGCGCGCCGTTAGAAAATAAAGGCGCGGCGTGCCCGCCGTTTCCACATCGACGAGGTGCGTATCCAAAAGTTCATTTAAATACTGCTGCATTGTAAAATAGTCCACAAAATCGTGCGACATAAATATGTCTGTAATTTGGCCGTTGTCAATCGGCTCCCGATAATTTTCAATAATATATAATATTATAAGCTTAATTTCAGAAGGTTCCTCAAATTTATACATTTACCCCATACTCCTTATGTCTTTTCCGTAAAAATGAAGCGGTGTAAAGTGCCCCAATATGCGGGACAAAAGCCTGTCGGAATACTGGCGGCTTAATTCCTGAAGCTGCATGTTGGTGCTGATGATGGTACTCTTTTCTGCCA
>JAZNLF010000099.1:0-3588 GCA_045578945.1 Clostridia bacterium
TACTGACGTATTATCAAGGGCTTTGACACAGTTTTTGGGAAAATTCCCCTGTTAAAACCAAAAGGTGTTCGAGTCTTACTGCACTAGTGTACAAGGAGAGAAAAATGATACGAAAACTATGGATACTTTTTATTTTATGGATTATATTCGCGATGCCGTGTGCCGCTGAGGAAGCGATTTACAAAGCGGCAGACAATGTAAGCGATGAAAGTCTTACGGGCATAGAAAGCATTTTTGAAGGCTTTTCGTTTCGCCAGGCTGCGCTTTCTCTCGGCAAGGGGGAGGATACGGGCTTTTTATCTGCGATTTGGGAGGGCCTTGGCCGTCTTATCCGCGGCGAGGCCGTCTCCGCCCTCGGCGCACCACTTGCCATCTCGGCACTCGCCGTTTTAAGCGGTATGCTCACAAATCTCTGCCCCTCGCCGCACGGGACGGGGGAAGCGGTCTTTTTTCTTCTCTACACGGCGGTGGCGGGGCTTGCGGTCGCGGCTGCAGACAATGCGGCAGAGCTTTCACGCCGTGCCGCGGAGGATATGGGCGTATTTACTGCCGCCGCCCTTCCCTCTTTAGCTACCCTTTCCGCCGCAAGCGGCGGCACCTTTATGGCGGCGGCGCATCCGCTTTTTTTATCGTCCATGGGCGCGGCATCGCTACTCGTCAGCCGCGTCGGGATGCCCGCCGTCTATGTGGGTATTGCGCTCAGCGTCGTCGGCAATCTCTCCGAAAGGTTGCCGCTTTCTTCCCTTGCCGCCTTCATTCGCAAGACCTCACTTTGGCTTGTTTTGGGCAGCTTTTCACTTTTTGCCGCCATTTTAAGCATGACAAATTTTGCAAGAGGCACGCTGGACGCGGTCACACTAAAAGGCGTAAAATACGCCGCCCAAACCTTAGTGCCCGTTTTGGGTGGCCTTTTGTCCGAAGCGGCGGAGGCCGTTTCCTTCGGCGCTTTAACGATAAAAAATGCCGCGGGCGCAGCGGGTATGCTTTTTCTACTTTTATTAACGCTGTATCCCGTGATAAAAATTCTCATTCTTTCGCTTTTATACCGCCTTGCCGCCTCCATAACGGCGCCTATTTGTGACAAGCGCATCACCGCCCTCCTCACCGCGTTTGCGGACGCTTTGGGCAGTATCGGCGGCATGACGGCGGCGCTCGGTGCTTTATCCGTTATCGTTTTGGGGCTTATGGTGCGCGGTGCGGGGGTGGTGCTTTTATGAAAGAATACATCATGCGCGTCTTATGCATGGCGCTTATATCCACACTCGCAGACATCCTGCTTCCCCAAGGCAACCTGCGGCGGTTTGCCGCGCCCCTTTTGGGGCTTTCCGTCATGGCAGCCATTTTATTGCCCGCCGTTTCATTCCTGACAGGCAGCGCGGATATTGTACTGCCTGCAATTGAAATGACGGCGGATGAGAAAACCTACCAAAATGCACTTCTTGATACCTACAGCGCGAAAATCGAAGCTGCCATTATGGAAAAAGACGCGGGCGTGACCGCACAGGTCACCGTTGGCGAAAACTACGAAATCGAGCATATCACACTTTGTGGCCAGCCGTCCGCGCGCGTGATGCTTTTTATTCAAAAGGATTTGGGGGTGGCGCGAAATGCAATTACAATTACCTAAACTCGAGTCATTTTTAGGAAAGAAAAAGAATATTGTCCTTTTGTACATCATAGTAATTGTAGGGGTTCTTTTTTTGGCGTTTGGCCGCGATACGACCGCGCCAAAAAAAGAGGAAGCGCGCCCTTCGGATACCGCCGCTTTAGAATCGGTGCTCGAGCGAATGGAAGGCGTGGGGCGCGTGCGCGTAGCCGTCACATACGACACGGGCACGGAAACCGTGCCGCTTACAGATGCAAACGATGATGCAAAATCTGTCGTGGTGCTGGGAAGCGGCAAGGATGCACGTGTTGCCGCGCAAGTGGAAATCATGCCGCGGATTCGCGGCGTACTGGTTGTGGCGGAGGGCGGCGGTGACAAAAATGTACGCGCCGACATTATAAACGCTGTGCGTGCACTCTACGATGTGCCGACGCACAAAATCGCCGTTTTTGCGGCAAAATAACAAGGAAAGGGGCATTTTAAAATGGTCGTGGTCAAACGAAAACAAATTATGGTCGTAAGCGTGGCGGCACTCGTTGCCATTGCAGGCTACTTAAGCCAATCCTACGGAAAGGAGGAGGTTCCGACGGAGTCACTCGGCGAGGTCAGGCTCGTCAGCAATGATACCACAGGCGGCAGCGTGTTTGACGAAGCACGTCTGGAGCGCGAGATTGGTCGCTCTGAGAGTGTGGCAAGTCTGCAAGCCATTGTGGCAGATACCTCCGCCACCAAAGAGTCGCGCGAGAGTGCCGAGGCAAAGCTTCTCGAAATTGCAAGTCACAGCGAAAAGGAGTCGAATACAGAAAGCTTGCTCGGGGCGCAGGGCTTTCCCGAAACTGTCATTTATATCGCGGACGGCAAGGTGACCGCAATGGTGAAAACGGACGGCCTCGAAAGTGCGGAGGTTGCCAAAATTGTGGAAACCATTGCCACGCAGACAGGCATTTCGGCTGAAAATATTAAAATTATTGAAACGGCGTAAAGCACAGTTTTAAAGAACGGCAAAAGCATTTTTTGCGCTTTGGCCGTTCTATTTTTTTAAAAGTATATTTTAGAGAAAATTTTCTGGCTTTTTTCCCAAATTTATGATATAATGTAAAATAAGTATAAATGAAGAGAAGGTGTCACTATGGAATACATACAATCCATGCTTTTAGGCCTCGTGCAAGGGCTGACGGAATTTTTACCCGTATCGTCATCAGGCCATTTACAGATTTTTAAAGATATTTTAGGGGCAGATGCCCTCAAAACCTCGCTTACTTTGGATATCCTGCTGCATCTCGGCACGCTCATAGCCGTATTTGCAGTCTATTATCGGGATATATGGGAACTCATCGGTGCATGCTTTGGCATGGTGTGGGATCTTCTTCGCGGCAAGCCTGATTTTAAATCGCCGTATCGCCGCTTTGTGCTGATGGTTATACTCGGCACCATCCCCGCAGGGGTTGCAGGCATTTTGGCAAAGGATTTTATAAGCGAGCTGCCGCTTTTATTTGTCGGCATCGCGCTTTTTGGAACGGCAATCCTTTTGTGGGTGAGTGACAAAATCGGTGGCGGCGAAAAAACAATGGAAACCGCGTCCTATCCGTCTTCTCTTATGGTAGGTCTTTTTCAGGCGATTGCCATTTTCCCCGGTATCAGCCGCAGCGGCTCGACTATATCGGGCGCACGCGCTATGGGCTACACCAAGGAATTTGCAATGAAATATTCCTTTATTTTATCCGTCCCCGCTATTCTAGGCGCCGCCGTTTTGGATTTGAAGGACGTTATTTCGGCAGGCGAATCAATTGACGTCGGGCCTGTCCTTGCTGGCATGGCGGTGGCAGCCATTTCAGGCTTTGCCGCGATTCGCTGGCTTTTAAAGCTTGTTAAAAACAGTAAATTCCATTATTTTTCGTACTACTGCATCGTCGCAGGTATTGCGGCCATTATTTTACATTTCGTGTAAGGAGAACATCATGGCACAAAGAAAAAGAATTCCT
>JAZNLF010000100.1:0-1924 GCA_045578945.1 Clostridia bacterium
ATTATGAAGCTGCATAAATACTTCTTCGTACTCTGCCGCGCTGTACGCCGCGTTTTCATTCTCACCCTGATTCCAGAAGTACACGCGTCTGCCTATGGTATATTTATTGGTATCAATGGATTTTACGGCGGCATTATATAAATTCTTTGCAGCCGTATAGCAGTCACGCGGCTGGCTGTCGGGGCTATATCCGTTCCCTTTATCCCATCTGCCGTAGCGTTCACTGCCCGCGGTCGAGCCGTCCCTCGTTTCAAAGCCCGTGCCGCCCCATGCGGCCTTTACAAGAAGAACCGTTCTGCCCGTCTCCTCATGCCAAATCTTGGCCAAATGGCTGTCCCATCCTGTATTTCCTTCGGTGGAAAGCGTGGTATTCCCCATCGTATTATAGTAAACTGTGCCCATTTCAGGCTTTATGCTGAGCGTCTTATCGCCGCCTTGACCAAGGGCATTGGATTGCCCTGCCACCAGGAGAATATCGACAACATTTTTGGGATTTTCATACGGAATCCGTTTTTTCAAATACGTCATATTCTTGTCCGCCACCTCAATCACAAGCTCGTCTCCAAACTTAGCCGCACCCGCGAAGGGAATATCCACGCTTGCGCGATTATTTACAATCGTCATCGTTTCTGTTGTTTTACTGTTTATGGTCGTTCCCGTCACCCATTTGAGCGTAGCGGTGAGATTTTCTACCTTCACGCCGCTTTTTACACTCACACGTGCCTTCACGCCCGTTTCACCTTCAAAATAGGATAATTCCGCGCCCTGCGCATTGATAAGTGCGGCAGTTGCCTCCAATCCGTCAGGCCCAACCACGCCCGCGTCCACCTCGATGGGTGCAAAAAGCGGGGCCATTGTATTTTTATCCCAGATATATACCGAAAGTTTGTCCGCCCCCTCGGTGAGCTTTACAGAAACCTGCCCTGTCGTTTCACCTTCTGAGGCCTCGAGGTCTACAAGGCGATTTTTACGATAGGAGGCTACCCAAATCTTCACTTCGCGACTTTTGGCTGTCACTTTATATTGAAAGCTGACATTTTTTGCCTTTGTAAGGTCTGTAACCGCCATGCCTGATTTATCATCCGAGAGTTTAAAATCGTAAAGCGCGACATCGGTGGCTTCTGCATTAAATGCAAAGGATATATCCTTTCCGCCAAGCGTTTTTGCCGACGCGGTATATTGCCCCGTCACGGGGAGTCCGTAGGGGAAGCGTATTGTATTATCCTTCCATATCGTTTCAATAATATCGCCACTTGCCGTTTTTACTGTGGGGGCTGTAATGCCCATAAATGAATCATTGACCGAAACTTTCACCGAAGGCGTTTTGCCGCCCTCCACCACCGTTGTTACCGAAGCTTCGGGGAAATCTCCTTTTTGTGCAGTAGATGCACTTTGAATTTCCGCGGCGGAGAGTGCGCCATGATAGAGCTTAAAGGTCGCGATATCTCCGATGAAGGACGAGCCTGCAGGCGTGCCGCCGATTAAAATGTCATTATAATTTCGCGTTGCGGTTTTCGAGTAGTCATGCCGCCCATCCGCTTTTTTGGAGGAACTGTTTTTCACTTCACCATTGACATAAATCACACAGTCCCAAGTGCCGCCCGTGCCGCTCTCTGCGGGCTTCCACACACGTGTCACAACATAATGGCACCACTTTTCATTGTGGCTTTTGCCGCCCGTATAGTATGCATTATAGCCGCTTTGGCTTGTTTGACGGTCGGGATAAAAAGAAAAGTACGCCCCCGAGTTGATTTGCATAGAAAAGGTGTACGCCGTACCCGTTGTATAATCGTCGCCAAATGCAAACATCTGGTCCCATCTTCTCTTTTCTTCAATGCCGTCCAGCGCATTGCCGCGCGCCCAAAGCTCAATTGTCACCGCATCTGCATTGCCGATGTTAGGTGCCGCGTCAGAAAGCGTGGCG
>JAZNLF010000101.1:0-6452 GCA_045578945.1 Clostridia bacterium
AAAATATCGGAGGTTTTGCCTGCCCATACAAAGTCCAAATTTTCTGTCTGATATACGGGGTGATACGGGTCAATATCACGTACCAAGCGATATGTATCAATCATCATGTCATCCGTAATATGGGCACGGCCCGAGGCTTCGTCCATGATATTATAGGCAAAGAGTGCAGGATGGTCTTTAATTGCCTCTACAATCGCCTTCTGAGAATCCGCAACGGACGGGTCTGCCGCAACCTTCATATCGGGGTACATGATTGCGAGTATCATAAGACCTTTTTCTTGCGCTAAATCAAGTGATTTGACTGCACTCTCAGCAGATTTCCATGCACCGCCCTGAATAATTTTCATACCTGCATCTAAAAGGGGTTTTTCATACCGTTCAATACCGATATACGAGGATGCAGGCCAGTAGGGATAAATACGTTCCCCATTTTTTATAACTTGACCGTCCGCATTCAAATACTGTGGTCTGTCATAGCGGAAGAGGCGGCGGGAGTATGTACCCTTTTCCGTGCCGTCCACATCCTTTACCGTAGCAAACACCTTATATTCGTGTTGTTTTTCCTTTAAAAGGCTCATCGAATATGCAAAGGTCGCAACTGCATTTGTAACCTTTACGCCGTTTTCTCTCTTAAGCTCTGTTTCGCCGTCTTTAAGCACAAAGTCAACGGTGCCATTTTGGCACATATCCGTAAAGTAGTCATTTACAATAACTGTTGCAATACCATCTTCCTGATAGTCCGTATAATAAATCCACTGGTCTGTGTCCAAGGTGGCGGCTTCCGGCTCACCAACCTGAATGAAGGTAGCATCGTCAAAATACGCTTCTGCGCCGGGGTTTGATGCGTAAATTCTAACAAAGAGGTCAAGGGAGTTTACGTTTTCACCCGTTGTGAAGCGGCAGGTTATCTGATGCCACTTGCCGTCCGCCTCTGTCCACGAATATGTTTCGCCCTCCTCTTCCAAGGCGCCGCCTTTATAGGCCGTTACATAGGTTCTTGTCCCATCCTCTGCCACATTGAACGCTTCAGCCGGGCAAATTGCCTGTATGGAACCCTTACCTGTAACCTTTACCCACACCGAATACTTATACTCAGTGTTCGGGCTTATATTATCCACACGATTTACCATGAAGGGATTTACGTTATCGCCTTCGTTATCAAGTGCAACACGTGTTGCAAAGTTACCCGTTCTGACGGGGTTGGAGACTGCAGAAATCTGGTCTCCTTCTCTGACCTTCCAGTTTGCAAGCATACTTTCCATATCGCCGTTTACCATGATGTTTTCACCGATAGGAACTGCTGCCTGTGCTGAAAATCCCATTGTTGCTGCAAAGAGCGTCATCAGAATTGTCAGCATCATAAAAATAGATACGATTTTCTTCATTTTCTTCCTCCTCAAACGAAATTTTGCGATGCTCCGTCACCCATTGCATCGCAAAATTATTTTAACATATTTCTACAAAGAAAGCAAGATTATTTATACTTTTTATTATAGTTTTTTACTATAACGTTTTAGCAAAACAATAATATTTAAATCTATATCATGGAAATTCCGAGAATTTTACAGAGATTTTTAAGTTTATCCATAATATCTCCATACGCGATGATATAATGCTGCCCCATAACCTTTTCTGCAAAATCTTCTACATCATCAAGGCAAACCTCAAGTCCGGGCAGCTGCGGTGCAGGTTGCGTCCAGCCTGCCTCTTCCCACTTTCTCGGAGAAATGCCCTTACCCTTTACGGCGTGCATATAGTATTTATCGCCGCAGGACGTAAGGCGACACATCGTGATATCGCCTGGCTTTACGCGCGAAACATTTAAGATACCCTCGTTTAATTCACCAAACGCTGCAGGCATTACGGACACGCCGCCATCTGCGACTTCTGCCGGAATATAGTCGGGCACGCCCGCCAAAACACGGTCTTCCATAAATTCGTAAAACTCAAGGTAGAACGCACATTGTCCCGTCAAATATTTAACCATCAGCTGCGTCACGCTGCCCAAAGCATCGTTTTCAGGGATTGTGCATACATTTTCACAATCTGCCAAAAGCATAAAAATTGGTGCAGGCGGGAAGCCCAGCAGCTTCTTCATACCATCAACATCCTTTAAGGATATTGCCTTATAGCCGCGCTCGTCCACAATCTGCTTTAGTGCCAGATAGTAGCCTGCCGCCATACGCATGCTTTCCTTTTTGGCTTCTTTGAGGAAGTTCCAGCGGCACATTGCTTTTTCAATGACTGCGTCCTTTTCCGCATCCGTAATTTTCTCATATCTTTGATACACATCGAGCATTTCGAAGGTTTCAATTTCCGTACCTACAACGCGTTTTAAGGACGGCCCGTCAAACATTGTGCCGTAGAGGTTCATATCTCTGTAGCCCATAAAGCCGATTTTTGTGCTGCGAAGGTCTTCCGCTGCCTTTGCTGCCGTCGCATATGCCAAAACCTTCTCATACTTTGACTTTTGGCCGATAATATCATATATGTATGTAAAGGTATAGCCTAAATCAAAGAAGGTTTTGCGAAGTGCCGAGGTGCCTGCCTGGTCTGCCGTTGTAACAAGGCGGTCACCCTCCATCCAGCCGCAAAGCCCCCACAAGACCATCGGCTTATGACGGAACGGTTCTGTTACTTTTACGACTGCATGTGTCGGAATCCAGCCTGCGATGCACAAAACGAGAACATCAAATTCCTCTTTCTTAAGTGCTGCAATCGCTTTCTGTACATCCTTTTCCGCTGCATCATCCGTTATAGGGTAAACAGAAAAAACCTCTGTATCTTTTGTTTTTAAAGATTCTGCCGCTTTTTTGCACTTATCCACGATAATGTCTATGGGTGTATTTACTTCACCAAAGCCCACAAATGCAATTTTTGTCATCGTCATTCATCCTTTCTTTAAAACATTTTTCTTATACTTTCCAAGGTTTCGCGCACAAGCTGCTCGCCGCCCGCGTGGCCGACGCTGCCGCTTGATACGAATGCGCTGTAATGGCCGCCTTTTTCTGCCTTTTCTGTCGGCAGATATCCTTCCGTGCCGCATGCAAGCTGAATTAAAAACGTCTGCTGGGCGTCACTTCTTGCCTTAATCTGATTGCCGTAGTCGAGGAAAAGCTCGAAGGGATTTGTGGCAATCGCAATACTGCCAAGGCGCAAAATATGTACCTCTGTATTTACAATATCCACATGCTCCTGCAGTTCCATGCGGCGCAAAATACCAAGGTGAACCTGAAGGTTTGCCGCATCATTAAAGTCTACATCCCCCGCCTTATTTCGGAAGTATTCACGAATTTCTTTGCGCGCGTGGATTTCTTCCTCGAGTGTTGCGCGGCGAAGCGGCAGCTGCATATTTTCTACCTTATGGACAAATGGAACGTCTGTCAAAACATCTTCATCCAGTTCGCTGTATACCTCTATAATTTCATTTGCAATACGTTTGCCGACTTTTCGCATTCCTGCAAGGTCAAACATCGACGGGTCCGCCTTGCGCTTTGGCGGATTTGTGCGTTTTAAGTTTGGATCATTGACGTCGCTTTCAGGCTCTACCCAGCGTACCAAATCTACGGGACATTGGTCCCCTGCAGCGGAGCAAAGCGGCAGAAGGAATATATCCTCCCCAAAGTGCTTGCGAAGGAGCATCTTCGCCTCACCCCAAAAGTCAGGCGATACAAAGAGTCTGTGCTGCACGCATTGTGCAGGGCAAGCTAAGTTTGCCACAATACCTGTCAGCTTTTTATTATCATTATAGATATACAAAAGCTCAATACCTGAATCGTTACCTCCTTCAAGCTCGGTAAAGACGGCACGGTTTGCGTCACCCCACATTTGCGCGGAGCCGTCAGAATACGAAACGCGGCGGCACATGCCGACAGCGGCACGCCCAAATGCATTGATAAAACCGCCTTCTTTTCTCGATTCCCAAGCCGCCAGAACTGCTTTTGTAATTTTAGAAGCAATTTCCTCGAGGAGTGCATCTTCATCCATGATTACATCATTATCACTGACGTCGGCGCTTTCTATGTACTTTTTATCAGCAGGCAATTCTGACTCCAGAAGCGTTCTGAAGCTGCTGTAAGAGGCGCTGGTGGTTCTTTCCTCTCTGCCTGTGTAACCCGGGCCCGTGTGCGTGTGAATGGCGCTGATTATGACCTTTTGCGGGTCAAGACCTACTGTGTTATCTAAGAGTCTGTTTCTCACCTCGCGCATGAGTGCAACGGATACACCGACCAAATCCGCGTTACAAAGTACCGCTTGTTCCCCATCCGCCTCAATGGCGAGTGCAGTTGTAGTCAGCGGCTTTTCCACGTACTGTGAAATGCGCTCTGCAAACTGCCCAACGAGTGAAACCGGCTTAGGGAAGTAAAACTCTTCCTCTGCCCAACCAAGTTTTAATTGACTCATAAAAATCATTCCTCTCTTCGTATATGCACATTTTATTGACAAAGTAAAACTTACATTGTATAATTTAAATATAGCATTTAATTTTAATTCTGTCTACATAAATATTGTCAAATTTTTATACTATCTTGCAAAATTAGGAGGTTTTATATGCAAAAAGAAATTATTACATTTGGCCTTCCTTCCTTATTCTTAAATATAGAAACACGGCAATTTGACCCCGACAAAACCTATCGCGATCTCCACTTTCATAATGCGATTGAGGTTGTTTTGGTGCATAGCGGTTCTCTTGTCTGCCATACCGAAGATGCGGTCATCCCCCTCGGCGAAGGGGATACGCTGCTTATAAACCGTGGGGTTATTCATCGATTAACGCCTGTTTCCCCCTCCCTTGCCACCTATATTCAAATTGATATCAGTAAATATCTCAAGCAGCTTATTGACACGGGTAATCGCCATCTTGATATTTTTTTGGCAAGCCAAAACACAAAGCCGTACCTTACGCTTTCGGGAGAAAGTGAACTTTTTTATATCGCAAATGCAATCTTAAAAGAGGCTTTGGAGAAAAAAGACTGCTATGCATTATATGTAAAAACGTATTTGTTTCATCTGACGGCCTTTATGTGCCGCTATGGTCTTTTATCCACAAAAAGTATCCCGCATGATAATGAAAAGCTACGTGAAATCATGCCTGTTATCTCTTACATTGATACCCATTACGACAAATCCTTGTCGCTTTCCGCGCTCAGCGCACTTACCCATGCGGACAAATATCAGCTTTGCAGAAATTTCAAGGCAGCAACGGGCACAACTGTCATTGAATACATTAATTACATACGACTTTATCATGCCGCAAAGCTTCTGACACGGACGAAAACCACCATCGGCGAGATTTCTCTCGCCTGCGGTTTTTCCTCCATGCAGTATTTTAATCGAGTTTTTAAGGCGCATCACGGATGCACACCAAATACGTATCGCAAAATGTTTTCGGCATAAAATACAGAAAAGCCGTGCAAAAGAGATATTCTCTCCTTCGCACGGCTTTTTATTTATTACGCCGTTTCAATTTTGCTCGCTTCACCAAGGCCCAAAAGTTCTACGGCATCCTCGCGCATTTTATATTTTAAAATTTTACCTGCCGCATTCATCGGGAACGTATCTACGAACACAATATAGCGCGGCACCTTATGCTTTGCAAGGTTTTGAATAATGAATGTACGAAGCTCTTCCTCCGTAAGCGTTTCATCTTTTTTAATGACGCACGCCATAATTTCTTCGCCGTACGCCTTGTCGGGCACGCCGATGACCTGCACATCCTCTACCTTCGGGTGCGTATAGATAAAGTCTTCGATTTCCTTCGGATAAATATTTTCGCCGCCGCGGATAATCATATCCTTAATACGGCCCGTGATTTTATAGTATCCGTTTTCGTCGCATCTTGCCAAATCCCCTGTATGGAGCCAACCATCTGCATCAATGGCCGCCGCTGTTGCCTCGGGCATCTTATAATACCCCTTCATGATATTATAGCCGCGCGCAACAAATTCACCATCCGTATTTGGCGGTAAATCCGCACCTGTTTCGGGGTCCACAATCTTACATTCCACACCGAATATTGCCGCACCCACTGTGTTGACGCGTGTTTCAATGGAGTCTGTGGTCTTACTCATGGTGCAGCCCGGCGAAGCCTCTGTTTGCCCATACGTAATACAGATTTCATCCATGTGCATTTTTTGAATTACGTCCTCCATTACCTTGATGGGACACGGACTGCCTGCCATAATTCCTGTACGCATATGGGAAAAATCCGTCTTTTCAAAATCGGGATGGCCGAGCATTGCGATGAACATAGTCGGCACGCCATGGAATGCAGTTATCTTTTCACTATTGATGCATGCCAATCCCTTTGAAGGTGAAAACGCAGGGATGGGACACATTGTAACGCCATGCGTCATGGATGCGGTCATCGCAAGCACCATGCCGAAGCAATGGAACATCGGTACCTGAATCATCATTTTATCCGCTGTGGATAAATCCATGCAATCTCCAAT
>JAZNLF010000102.1:0-3545 GCA_045578945.1 Clostridia bacterium
CTTCTCCGTAATTTTTTCTGTAGAGGGGAAGAAGGCGGACACCTCACCATTTGTTACCGCATTGTTTTTGCTTTCCCATATAACGGTGTTCCCTTTAAAAAGCTCAAAATCGACACTTGTGTTTGTTTGTATGTCAGAATAAAAGGTATTTAAGGTACAGGTGAATGTAGTGTCAATATTGTCGGGATAGAAAAACACACGTCCTGTATTAAACGCAAAATGTGACGGCGGTGCAGTCATGCGTATGCATAAATCATCCACATAAACATCCATGGGTTCATTTTGTTCCGCGCCAAAAAAGCGCATTAAAATGGAAACTGCATTCACCGTCTGGTCAGGATATATCTTGGTGGAGGTATGGTGCCACTCACCATCTGCCATCAGATTGAATGGGCCTACATATTTTTCAGGGGCCCCAGGCAAGGTCATACCATATTCCAGCTTGAGTGTCGGCCTTGCTCCACGGGCATCCTTATTAATCTTGTAGCGGTAGCTTACCTGATACTCTGCACCGCCTACGATGTTTTCTATTCTTTGCGAAAGGAAGGGGTAATTAAAGTCTGCATCATTAGCCGCAGCCTCCATATGCAAGCATGCGCTTTTGTCTTCGCCGCCTGTTTCGGAGACAGATAGGAATTTGGAAAAACGTGACTGGAGGCCCCAATCTGTAAAATTCTTAGGAGATGTATATGCATTAAAATCACCGTTTTTTACAATGTTTTCCGCTTGCCCCGCAAAAGGTGGGTCAAAATCATGTGGGCCATTTTTCAAAATTTCCGCAGGTGTAGGTGCAAGTTTTTCGCGCGTTGCCTTATCCTTGGCAATTAAATCGCGAAAATCTGCACCAATATTATATTCCTTTGTTGCCGCCCCCCGAAACTCGATATTATCAAAATGTACCTCACCGCCACCCGAGTCGTCACTCGCATTTCCGTATACCCAAAGGGATAGCTGTGCGCAATTTTCCTTTAGGGAGATTTGATGGGAAATATTTTTCCATCCGCCGCCAATCGTAACGTCACTACTAAAGTTGGGAAAATTCTGCTGAATGATTGTCCCTAATTTGTCGCGTTGAATCGTGCGAATCATCGGCGAGGTCTCACCCGATATTTTTCGTACATCAGCTGATAAAGTGTACGTTGTGCCGGGTACAAAGCCTGATATATCTGTTGTTAAATATATAACCTTTGCCTTTGTAAAGCGTGCAAAGTTTCCTTTATTCCCCTCTTTGTCGACCGCCGTCATATACTTCCCGTTCGATGTTATCTTGCCAAACCCATACGGCATACCATTTGTTAAAATGACTTCAAAGTTGCCATTTCGCACAAGATTAAAGGTTTCCCCTTCTATTCTTTTTATACGCGCTGTTTTAACCTCTGTTGGTTTGGCTGCCTCGTACGCATCCTGAGCCGCGGCGGAAAAAGGCACAAAGACCCCCATCAAAATCAGGATACTACATATGAATGAAATTATTTTACATTTCATATTTTTACATTCCCTTTTAGATTCCTTATTTTTCAGAAGGCATGATAATAATTGTCGTTGCTTCATATGCACCTGTCGCCGTTACGCCCGTAACAGAAACGGTCATGCCATTTTTAAGGTCGGAAACGCGCTTTGTAGCACCTGTAGTACTGTCAATCACCTTGAGGTTTGAGCGTTTTGTAAATACCTGCATCGTGGTGACCTTTTGGTCTGCCCCCTCCACCGTCATGGTGAAGAAGCCGTAGGCAGAATTGATGGATTCAATCACGCCAATCGTTGCGGCGGTGGATGCAGGTGCGGTCGCCGTCAGGGAAACAATGGTTTCGCTGTCAACGCTTACAGTTACGTTTGCGCCAAGACGCAAATCGTATATAGAGCCATCGGAGCCGTCTACTGTGTATGCGCAATCGCGCGAGAGGCTATATGTGTTTACAACATTATTCTCACGGATTTTAATGGAAGGCAACGTAGCAATCAAAATTTCCTCAATCGTGCCCTTTGTGATAAATTTAGAGCTTGTAGCAGTTACGGAGAACACTTCTTCATAGCGAAGTACAACCGAAATTTTATCGCCGACTAAAATTTCACCGATTTCCGTCTTGGAGCCGTTACGCTTTGCGGTCGCAACGGAGGAAACAGGGTATGTTTCCAATTCGCCGTTTGCATGGCGGATGGAGAAAGAGAGAGAAGGCTCTAAGGTAATCTCTTCTAATGTACCCACAATACTGCGTTCGCTTTCGCTCGCTTCAATGCTGACAACCTCGCCGCCTTTGATTTCGAGCTTTACAAACTGAGAGCGCTTTAAGCTTGAAACGGTAGCAAGATTGCCTTCATGTTTTATGGATGCGTTTTCGGAAACGGGATAGGTAAAGATTTCCGATTCATCCGAGAGGCGATAAACACGTAATTCCGTTTTATTCTGCATGGTGGTGACCGAGGAAATTACGCCCTCAAACACCTCATCCGGCATGCGGGAGATGGTTTCGATGCTGTGTAAAAATGAATTACGCATGCAAAGGAGCAAAACGGAGCCAGCGGTAAGCTTTTCAAACTCTACGCTAAAGCCGTCCTTTTTAATCATCGGGTCAGCATCGAAGGGAACGGTTATCTTCTTTTCCTCTTCGTTTTCATCTATATACAAAATGGCTTCATTTTTCGTATCGACGGCCTTGATTATGCCGAGCGTGTACGATTCTGCGAGGAGATTACGGACGCGATACAAAATCGTTGCAATCTGCGCGCGCGTTACCGTGCCGAGGGGATTAAAGTTTACGCCTGTATCGGGGCAGGGTACGCCGTTCATAAGACCTGCATCGGTCACAAAACGAACGTAGGGCTTTGCATCTGCGGGAATTTCGCTCTGATCGCGATATTCGGAAACAGTAGCGCTTTCGTCAATGTCCCTCTCGCCGTCCATAAGCTTTGTAAGAAGCTTTGCAACCTCATAGCGGCGCATACCCGCGGACGCATTGTCCCCACCGATATAGTAAGGAAGCTCCTTCTCCGTCAATACATTTTTATAAAGAAGGAAAGCGATTTCCCCCGGGTAGGGTGTTTCAAAGCGTTCTAAAACTTCTTCATACAGCGTTTTTGCAAGCTCTGCAAACTCTGCATAGTTTTCGTTGGTATAGCCTAAGATTCTTGCGCTGAGGACAAGTGCCTCAATTTTGGTGATGGTGCGTTCAGGTTTAAAGGTGTTGTCGGTATACCCTTTGATAATGCCGTCCTCCACCATTTCCTCCACCGCGTCCAGCGCCCAGCCGTAGCTATCCTCTGTTACGTCGGGGAACGTTGCGGCAAGGCTCGGCATCACGAGCGTGGCTGCCAAAAGTACCGCCGCCAGCGTCATTGCGAGAAGCTTTTTTGTCATTTTTTTCATCCTTCCTTTCTCGTATGTATTATTTTAATGTAAACAAAAGAGATTGTCTCGGCTCTACATGCACAATAAAGCCGTGAAGCTTACCGTCTTTTGTAAGCTTTTGGATTTCGAGTGTTTCGTCACTTACGCAGGAAATATCCGTTTTGTCAACATGGGGGAGGAAAACGGTGATGTCGCGCGC
>JAZNLF010000103.1:0-4756 GCA_045578945.1 Clostridia bacterium
ATAACCGAGATTTCTCTGCCGATTTTTGTAAAGATTTTCGCGCGTTGCGCGTCACTTTTTTCTTTTTTATGCTTTATGTTGCTCCATTTGGAATGTCCCGACAACGTTTATCCCTCCATTTGTACCTTTACTCTGTCAATGAATTTTTGATTGACTGCAAAGCCAAGTTCTTCTGCCCATGCATTGATTTTATTTTCCATATTTTCAGCTTCAATGGTGCTCTTGATGGTCGTAATTGTATTATTATACTGCTCGCCCGAAGTCGGTGCGGCAAAGCGTTTTATAATATGATAGCCATAGCTCGTCTTTACAGGTTCCGTTGTATATTTTCCTTCTTCCAAGGCCATCGCCGCATCTTCAAATTCTTTGACCATCTGTCCATTGTTGGTCATGATGTAGCCATCACTTTGCAAATTGCCTGCTTCATCACGTCCGTCATCAGAATGTTCTTTCATAAGCGCAACGAAATCGCCGCCTGCATTGAGCTTATCTAAAATTTCATGTGCTTCATCCAGCGCATCTGCATCGTAATCTACCGCCTCGGGTGCTTCTTCACCCTCAGGTATAACTGCATCTTCATTTGTTGCATCGGGTGCCTGATTGGAAATCAGAATATGACGCACATACACATACTCTGCCTTATATCTTTCTGCCGCAGCTTCATCCGTTGCCTTGAGGGATGCATCATTCATCTGATACTCTGTCGCATAACCGCTTGCATAAACGCTTCTTTCGATGGTTTTATTAAAATCATCCACCGAAATACCCATCTTGGATAATGCGTTTTCATATTCATATATGCCGCCAAGCTGACCAATCATGGTTTCTTTTGTTGTTTTGATTTCTTCCATGTCCTTTTCCGTCAAAACATAGCCCGCTTCCTGTGCCTTTTTCTCAAGCGTCATAATTGATTTTAAGCTTTCAATCGCCTCGTCTTTTGCGTACTCTGCTGCCGTCTTATCGCCAAGCATAACAGTTTCCCAATCTTTTTCTGTTGCGATGGTAAGACCAAGTCTTTGCGCCTCCTGCATGGCCGCAGATTGTCCGATCATAAAGTAGTACATAAATTCGCCCTTATATACCACCGTGTCCCCAATCGTTGCCGCTTCCGTCACATTGACTGCATTACAGGCAGATAAAAGCATCAAAGCTGCCATCAGCATTGCCAATAATTTCATTTTTTTCATCGTATTCTTCCTTTCTGTTGTTCACATGAATACATATATGATACTACAAATCTATTCGTTTTTCAAGTCTTTTAACAATTTTTTTAATTTTTTCAAATCCTTGGTGTTTGGCATGAAGTTCTCTCTGAGTGCAAGATACGGCCTGTCTCCTGCTCCAAACAAAAGTCCGCCGCGGTTTTCTGCCATAACGGCGCTGATGCGCTCCATATTCGGTACTTTATCATAATACAAAATAACCTTGCCGCCGCTTTGCGTAATTTCGCCAATGCCTGCTGCCTCTGCATATACGCGAAGAAGCGCAACATCAATAAGGCGCATGACGCGCACGGGCGGCTCTCCGAAGCGGTCAATAAGCGAATCCAAAACTACCTCTGCCTCTTTTTCCTCACCAATGCCTGCAATCATGCGATATGCCTCAAGACGTTGCCGCGGGTCCTCGATAAAGCTGTCGGGAATGCCTGCATCGACCACAAGGTCAACAATTGCCTCTGTTTTTGCCGCTTCACCGCGCACTTCGGAAACTGCCTCATCCAAAAGGCGAACATACATATCATAGCCTACGGAGGACATAAAGCCGTGTTGCTCAGGCCCTAAAAGATTCCCCGCACCGCGAATTTCCAAGTCGCGCAAAGCAATTTTAAAGCCTGATCCAAGCTCCGTAAATTCTTTGATGGCCAAAAGTCGTTTTTCTGCAATCTCGGAAAGCGATTTGTCGCGCCGAAACGTTAAAAATGCATACGCGATTTTATTCGAGCGCCCCACACGGCCGCGAAGCTGATAAAGCTGTGAAAGCCCCATTTGGTCTGCATTTTCGACGATTAAGGTGTTTACGTTCGGCATGTCAATGCCCGATTCAATGATGGTGGTTGCAACTAAAATATCCGCCTCGCCTTCCATCATTTTCAGCATAGCGTCCTCAAGCTCGGTTTCATTCATTCTCCCGTGCGCCACAATAATGCGCGCCGTGGGGACAAGCGCCTTAAGCTTTTCCGCCACGCGATATATTCCCTGCACGCGGTTGAAGACATAGTAAACCTGTCCGCCGCGCGCCATCTCGCGCTCAACCGCGTCACGCACTACCGTTTCATCATACTCAAAAACATAGGTCTGAATCGGTTGACGTTCTAAGGGGGGATTTGATAAAACGCTCATATCGCGTATCCCTGTCATTGCCATGTTTAAAGTACGCGGAATGGGTGTGGCGGTCATCGTCAAAACATCAATGCCCGTTTTCATGGCTTTGATTTTCTCTTTGTGGCCAACACCGAAGCGTTGTTCCTCGTCCACAATCAAAAGGCCGAGTCTTTTGTACTTCACATCATCCCCCAAGAGGCGATGCGTACCGATTAAAATATCAATTTCGCCTTTTTCAAGCGCTTTTATAATCTTGCGTTGTTCCGCCGCTGTACGAAAGCGCGACAGCATTTCCACGCGTATTGGAAACGCTTCCATTCTTTCCTTAAAATGGTTATAATGCTGTGCCGCCAAAATCGTTGTCGGCACCAGATACGCACATTGCATGCCGTCCATGACGCATTTGAAGGCTGCGCGGATAGCCACCTCGGTCTTTCCGTAGCCTACGTCACCACACAGAAGTCTGTCCATCGGTTTTGCGCGTTCCATATCCTTTTTGACTTCCTCAATACAAGCAAGCTGGTCGGGTGTTTCTTCATATATAAATGCATCTTCAAAATCCGCCTGCCATGGCGTATCTTTTGAAAATGCGTGCCCCGTCATGCGGCTTCTTTCCGCGTATAAGTCCACAAGCTTTATAGCAAGCTCACGCACGGAACGCTTTACGCTTTGCTTGGTTTTCTGCCAATCCCCGCCGCCAAGACGGCTGACGCGCGGCGTTGCCGTTTCTGCACCTGCGTGGGAATATTTATATAAAAGATTGAGCTGCGTGACGGGTACATATAAAAAGTCGCCGCCTTTATATGCAATTTTGAGATAATCGCGCTCGATGTGATCGGTTTCAATCTTTTCCATGGCGACAAACTGCCCGATACCATTTACGCGATGCACAACAAAATCACCCGGGCGAAGCTCATCAAAGCTGCGAAGTGCCTGCGCGCCGCGAAGCGCCGCTTTTCGTTTGGTATTCTTTTTCAAAAAGACGTCCCCGCCGCTTATATACGCCGTGCGAACTTCAGGATAGATAAACCCCTTCCTCAAAGGCAGGTCATAAATTACGGTTTCCCCTTCCTTGGGGACATCCCCTTCCGATTTTGCCTTAATTTTCGCATCCGAAAGGGCTTCTGAAATTCCTTTCGCCTTCACAGCATTGCCCGCCAAAACAAAAATGCGATATCCGTCCTTTTGCCAGCGCGCGACATCCTCACAAAGAAGGCTGATTTTCCCCGCGTAGGATGCAAGTGTCAATGCAGAAAAGCGAATTGTGGCATCTACTTTCTCTAGACCGCCCTGCCCAATGGCAGAAAAACCGACGTACCCTGTTTTCTCCATTCTTTTCAAAACAGAATCAAAATCGTGTATATACGCACTTTTTACGTCCGTAAGCTTTTGCCGTTCCATCAAATCCGAGATTCGCATTTGCATACTTTCGGCATAAGAAGATGCCCCCTCGCGAACGCGACGCGGCTCATCCATAAAAATTATGGTGTTTTCATCAAAATAATCCAAAATATTGCCGTCGGCACCGCCGAGGGAAAAGGGCGGTATCACAATGGCATCCATGCGATCTGTCGATCGCTGGTTTTCTAAATCAAAGTGCCTGAGACCATCCACCTCATCATCAAAAAACTCTATGCGGCAGGGTGCATCCTCAGACGGCGGATATACATCCAAAATGCCGCCGCGGATACTAAACTGCCCCACCCCTTCGACCATGGGCACACGTTTATAGCCCATTGAAACAAGCTGGTCTTCTGGGTTTTTGCACTTTAATCCGACCTTAAATTCCAGCGTTTTGTAGCATTTGGGCGGTGCAATGAAATCGAGAAGCGTCCCTATGCTGATTACAGCCGTGTTGCCGCCCAAAATATGATACATCGCTTCCGCACGCGCACCTTCAATCGCCCCGTCTGCCCCTTCGGCAAACTGCATCATAAAATCCGCCTGCGGCAAAAATGTAACAGACAAACTGAAAAAAGACATATCCTCTGCCATTTGGCGTGCCGCGCTCTCGCTCCAGCTTATCACAAGCCCTCGCCGCCCGCTTTTTTTAAGGAGTGCCGCCATCAGGTGTGCCTTTTGTGCTTCGGCAGGGCCGACCGCATGGACAATCGTTTTCCTCTGTGACACCGCGTCACAAAGCGTGTGAAAGGCCTCCAGTTTTTCTAAGGGTTCAAAAAATCGGTTCATGCCTCCTCCGTCTTTCCAAAGCCGTTAAATTGGTTCATCGCGGCTTCGGCGCCGCTTTTTATAATCGTTTCAATAATTTTGTCCGTTTCACGAATACACGCCGTAACACGAACGCCATCCTCTTTTGAAAAGCCACCGAGGACATGCGCTATCACATCGGTATCACGCGGTGCGCCCGCACCGATTTTAATTCGGCAAAATGCATCCGTTTTCAGGTGATATAAGATATTTTTAATGCCGTTATG
>JAZNLF010000104.1:0-9359 GCA_045578945.1 Clostridia bacterium
GCTGCAAAGGCTATTGATGAATTCTTAACTGCGAAAAGATAAAAAGATTACGTATTTCGTAAAAAGAAGCTGTAAATAATACAGCTTCTTTTTTTAGCATATATTTTTTTCTCCCACATATATTCAAATAAGGGGGATGAAACAATGCTCTTGATTTTAAAACGTGGCGGCATAATTTTTATAGTTTTAGTGCTTATATTATGTATGCTTCTTTTTTCGATACGCGAGGAAACAGCGTCTACGAATGCGGCAGATTCCGTGATAATCATTGATGCAGGTCACGGTGCACCCGATGGCGGTGCGGTCGGCAAAAGCGGTGTTTTGGAAAAGGATTTAAATCTTGCTGTAGCCAAGCTTTTAGAACAGAAAATAAGTGAAAGCGGCGGGAAGGTTATTATGACGCGCACGGAGGACAAGGGACTTTATAAGACGGAAGAAGGGTCCTTGCGTGATAAAAAAAGAGAGGATATGAAGGCGCGTGCATCCATTGCCAATACCATGGGCGCCTCCTGCTTTGTCAGTATTCATATGAATCATTTTACAGACCAAAAATACAGTGGCCCGCAAGTGTTTTATGCGGCTAATGCTGAAGGAAGTCAAGCACTTGCAGAAGAAATCCGCCTTTCTTTTTTGCATGAAATCGGGCCGCATTGCACGCGTGAGATAAAACCCGTTTCCAAGGATTTGTATTTACTTCGAAACGCGAAAAACCCCGCCGTTATTGTCGAGTGCGGCTTTTTGTCAAACCCCACAGAGGAAGCGCTTTTGCAAAAAGAGGAGTATCAAGCACAGATTGCAAATGCAATTTTCGCCGGCATCCAAAATTTTATAAAAGCGGAATAAAGAGGGACTTTTCTGCCTATACTGGATATAAAAGGAGGCTTTTTACATGTTATCTCTCATAGAAAATCACGCAAATTTTTCTGCACTTTTGCGGCGCCTTGTTCCCGAGAAGTCAGATAAGCCGCCGGTTGATGAAACGCTCAAAACACTTTTGGAGGAGGCGCAGGCGGATATTGCTACATGCCGCCGAAATCTTGCTTTCACGGATGATGCAACGCTCATTGATATGTATATTTACGCCATAAAAGCGCATGAACTTCGTTTTGCGCACCTTTTGAAACTGGCAAAAAAAGAAGTATCATAAACAAAAGACGAAGTTTGCTCGTTCTGAACATTTTTTCCTATCCCCATAAAAGAAAAGAAATAGGAGCTGTGTTTACAGCTCCTATGTACGTACGTCTTATTATTTTCTGAGTTCTTCGCGACCTGCATGGATTTCTGCTACCATGTTGCCGAGACGGCCTTCTATGCCTGCCAAAACATCGTCAGCATACTGGCGCGCACCAAGACGAATCTCTCTTGCATTTTTCTGCGCATTGGCGAGTACTTCGTTGGCCTGATCATATGCCTTTTTTGTAACCTCATGTTCATCTACGAGCTGCTGTTTTTGTTCTTCCGCGCTGCGGATGATGTCGGCAGCTTCTTTGTGCGCCTCTTCAATAATGCCCGTGCGCTGCTCAGTTACCCATTTCGCCTTCTTTAAATCCTCAGGCAGACGCAGACGAATGTCACTCAAAAGCTCCATGAAGTCTTCTTTATCAATCATTGTCTTATGAAAAATAGGTAAGGTAAAGCTGTTCTCGATTAAATCCTCAAGCTGGTCAATTACGTCAAAGATTTCCATTTCCCTTCCTCCTCCTAAAAAATATCACGATTACATGTATGTACTATTATATTCTACCACAGCGTGCATGGATTTGTCAACTAATTTTCGACAAATTTCTGTTGAATCAGCAAAATGTATATCGCATTACCCCAAAAACCCCGAAACAAATAGATTTACCTGTTTCGGGGATAAAAGGGGATCAGAGCTTCAGTTCAATGGACCAGGCACGTGTCCCTTCGACATTTTCGTCGGAAGGACGTGCAGCATTCGTTTTTTTGTCACGCCTTGCCGCCTCACTCAGTGCCAATGTGTCATACCGTTGCGGATTTTTTTTCTTTTTAGACATTCTCCATACACTCCTTTCAAAAAGTAGTGTAAACAAATAATTGAAAAATATAAAAATGGAGCTGTAAAAATACAGCTCCAAAATGTAGACTTTTATGATTGCTGATTGCCGCGACGTGAATTTGAGCGACGATTTTCCGTATTGCGGCGGATGGATTGCATGCGTTCATCACTTTCGTGCTTAAACTGCAAAAGCTTATCCTCAAAGGAAACAGGTGCCGCAGGGCGTTTGGGTGCCCAATCATACTCAATGGGCTGACGTGCCTGCATGCGAGGTTTTTCTTCCAAAATTGCTTTTTTTATGGACAACGCAATTTTCCCATTCGGTTCCATCGAAACAATTTTTACGCGTACCGTTTGTCCTTCTTTTAAAAACTCGTTAATGTCCTTAACGTATTCGGTCGCCACCTCGGAAATATGGACAAGACCTGTCTTGCCTTCACCAATTTGAACGAACGCCCCGAATTTTGTGATACCATCGACACGTCCCTCAACAATTGCCCCAACCTCGAATGCCATAGCTGAAAGTTTCCCCCTTCGGAAATATAAGATTCAATCTGTATTTAGCGGCCGGTAACGTCCACAAAAACAACTTCATCCGGCAGAACAAGACCGAGCTTTTCACGGGCAAGGCGCTCAATGTACGCGTCAGACTGCGACAGTGTGCCGAGATCTTCCACTTCAGAGAGTGTTTCCTTTGCAGACGCAATTTCCGTTTTAAGCTCTGATATCTGCGCATTGTTTTCGCGGAGAGAAACCTCTTGACAAATTATGGCATAAAAAAGGTACACGATAAGACCTACCATGAAACAAACACGAATATTCAAATGTCTTTTCGTTTGTTTTTTTCTCTTGTTCATGTCCACAACCCCACTTATATGATATTATAACGTAAATTTTTTATTTTGTAAAGAGTTTTAATACATTTTTAGCCTTTTTTTTATTTTTTTTGCATTTTTAACATTATTTTGTGTAAAATACCGCGTTTTTCGACAGAAAAAGACCATAAAACGGCGGCATGGCTTCCATAAAAACAGAACCGGTTTTTGCAAAAAGCGATATATAAGGGCAAAGGGATAAAGCAGGATTTTACCGATAGCACAGAGGAGCCGCCCGCAAAAAAGGACGGCGGCAGACAGAAAACGAACGACGTAGTTTCCCGCTAAAAGATGGTAAAGCGTTGTCCCCAAAAGGATGCCGCAAAAGATATACCAACGCGGCTGCCCGTCATTAAAACGGTATAAAAACAAAAAGGCGGCACAGGCGGCAAGAAACCAAAACAGGAGATCTTGCACGCCTACCCATACCGCACTGCTTTTTACGAGGCGGCGAAAGGTGCGGAAAAAATCAAAGAAAAGGCCTGCGAGGGTACCGCAAAGGACGGACAGTAAAAAAACGGTCAGTTGATTTACTACAGATACTGCCACGGCCTTTTACCGAAAAAGCTTTGCCAAAAAACCCATGCCGCGTGTTTTGGAATCTTCCCCGTCCGAATATACAAGGGCGTTGATTTCCCCTTCAATCATGACTTCCCCTGTTTCGACGGAAAGCTTGTTTATATGAAGGGAGGAACCGCGAACGGAGAGCGTGCCTGTGTCGGTAAAAAGCGTAATACTGTCCTCATCAAAGCTATCCACGTCTGCAATGCCCGATAAAGTAAGCTTTTTGCGATTTTCTAAAATTACATTATGGAGTGTTTCCTTCGGAGTGGTTTTTGAAAATCTTTTCTCGTCTAACATATTCAGATACATCCTTTCAAAAAATGGCTTGTAACATACTATATGGGACGAGACCTTCTTTTAGAACACGATAGCGTGAAAAAACTTGTTTTTATAAAAAAGTTATGTTATAATGATGAAAAAATGACGGGGTGTTTTTTGATGAAGCAAGGTTTTATTGATTTGCATTTACACCTGGATGGCTCCATTTCGGTCAAAAGTGCAAGAGAGCTTGCAAAAATTGAGAATATTACGCTGCCGCAAAGTGACGCGGCGCTTAAAGCGGCGCTGATGGTTTCGGAGGATTGCAAGGACTTAAATGAATATCTCACTAAATTTGATTTACCTTGCACCCTTCTGCAGAGCGAAGAAAGTATAGCGCTTGCAACCTGCAATCTTTGCAGTGAACTCAAAGAAATGGGCTACATTTATGCAGAAATACGTTTTGCCCCGCAAAAGCACATGGAAAAAGGTCTTACGCAGGAGGCGGCCGTAGAGGCGGCGATACAAGGACTTAAAAGGGCGGATTTTAACGCGCAGCTCATTCTTTGCTGCATGCGTGACGGGAAGGATAACGCGGCCGAAAATTTGGAAACCGTTCGGCTTACGAAAAAATATTTAGGGCAAGGCGTTTGTGCCTGCGACCTCGCGGGTGCGGAAGCCTTATATAAAAACGAGAAATACGCGTATATTTTTGAAGCTGCAAAAAAAGAAAATATCCCCTTTACCATCCATTCGGGGGAGGCACTGGGGGCTGAGAGCGTTTCGCTGGCACTGGATTACGGCGCAAAAAGAATCGGTCACGGCATTCGCGCCATTGAAGACATGCATGTCGTCAAAAGGCTCGCGGAAGAAGGTGTTCCTTTGGAGATATGTCCGACCAGTAATATCAATACGGCAGTATTTGAAAAAATCGAGGATATGCCGATTGCAGCGCTTATGGAAAAGGGCGTGGTTGTTACTATAAATGCAGATAATATGTCTGTTTCAGGGACAAATGTGATACGGGAATTAGAGCGCGTAAAAGAAGCATTCGGATTTCGTAACAAAGATATCAAAGGCCTTCTTGTAAATGCGGTCAACGCTGCGTTTTTGCCCGCGGCGGAGAAGGAAAGGCTCATGAAAAAAGTAGAGGCTTGCCATCACGCATATATAATACACATGCCTTTTAAGAAATAATATCAAAAAATAACGTTCGGCAAATATGAAGCGACGGCGTTGCCGTCATGAAGCAAATCTGCATAGCAGATTTATGAAGTGAAGCGTTCCAAAATGTGCCGCAAGGCACTCTTCATCAGCGAAGCGTCTTCATTATCGCAGATAACTTCATGTTCCTGCAAGGAACGCTTCATTGAAAAGACCACCAATTTCATATCGAAATTGGTGGTCTTTTCTGGTGACCCCTACGAGAATCGAACTCGTGTTACCGCCGTGAAAGGGCGATGTCTTAACCGCTTGACCAAGGGGCCATATTATGGTAGCGGCGAGTGGGCTCGAACCACCGACCTAACGGGTATGAACCGTTTGCTCTAGCCAACTGAGCTACGCCGCCGCCTCTGAAATGCAAAACTAATTATACTACATATTTCTATCTTTGTCAAGTATTTTTTTTCTTTTTCTTATTTTTTTTATTTATCAGGCGCGACCGTAAAATCGCGCCCGATAAATGAAGAGAAAACTTAGTAATTTTGTGCCTTCATGCGGAAGTATGCCTTCGGATGGTCACAAACGGGGCAAAGCTCGGGTGCGTTTTTACCCACATGCAAATGCCCGCAGTTGCCGCAAATCCAAACGACAGTATCGTCTTTTGAAAATACTGTACCATTTTCAACGCTGTCGATAAGAGCGCGGAAGCGTTCTTCGTGTTCCTTTTCTATCTTGGCAACGCCTTCAAAGAGGGCGGCAATTCTTTCAAAACCCTCCTCGTGTGCAACACGTGCAAATTCCGCATACATATCTGTCCATTCATAGTTTTCGCCCGCGGCGGCATCCTTTAGATTGGTAAGGGTGTCGGGCATGCCGTCATGCAAAAGCTTAAACCAGATTTTTGCATGCTCCTTTTCGTTGTTTGCCGTTTCCGTGAAGAGCTCGGCAATCTGTTCAAACCCGTCCTTTTTTGCCTTTGATGCATAGTAGGTGTACTTGTTTCTCGCCTGTGATTCGCCTGCGAAGGCGGCCATGAGATTTGCTTCTGTTCTTGAACCTTTGAGTTCTGCCATGAAAAATTCCTCCTTAAAAATTTATTCAGAAACTATGTCCTGATACACATTTTTGGGATTGTATGCCTTAAGCTGTGATACCATTTCCGCTGAAGGCTGAAATACAATCATCGTTTTTTTGCCTGCGCGCTCATACACGGCAAAGTAATTGTCGGGATGCGAAATGGATGCGGAATAATCTTCTACGGGTAAATCCATATAAGGCGCTTTGTAATTGCCGCGGCCATAAGGGGCAATCATTTCACAATCCGCAGCGCGGAAGGAAACCATACGCTTACGCGAGCGTTGCGCCGTAATTTTATCAATATCCATATCACCCGCAGTGATAACATATTCGTATTCCCATTTATAAAGTGCTGCCGCGCGTATACCAAATCCAATGGTAATAATAGCGGCAAACATGCTGACCATATGGAATCGAAAGAGTTGCCCGACATACATGACAACCACGGCAGCAATAATACTGCCTAAAACCATCCCGAATCGAATGAGGGTATCACGAAGTGAGGGTGTGTGCGTTACAAGCTGTTCATGAAATCCTTCTAACATAAAATATTCTCCTTTCGCATTTGTTAGCGTTCCTCGCGGAAATAATTATTGCCGCAGCCTTTGGGTTGTGAGCGTTCCTTGGATTTTTGCATCGAGGATACAACCAGGATGATGGTTGTGATTACATACGGCAACATATCGCAAAATGCAGCGGGAATATGGAGCCATTCGACGCGAAAACGGATAATTTCAAATACGCCGAATAAAAGTGTGCCCCAAATTGCCTTTATGGGATTCCAATTTGCAAAAATGACCAGGGCAACCGCAATCCAGCCTTGTCCGCTGACGCAGCCGATTTGCCATTGACCGTCAAAGTGTGCCATAGAAAGGTATACGCCGCCAAGACCGCATATACCGCCGCCGAGTAAAATGTTGATATACTTTGTAAGTGTAACGTTGATGCCTGCGGCATCTGCCGTTGCAGGATTTTCACCGACGGCACGCATACGGAGACCGACGCGTGTGCGATTCATATAAATGAAAGCCAATACGGCAACCAATATACCTAAGTACACCAGTATATTATGTGAGAAAAACAACTTTCCTATGTATGGAATTTCGTGCAAAAGCGGAATTTTTACTTCCGAAAGTACACTGCGCAGGGCATCGGGCAGTTTCGGCAAAGAACCGCCATTTTCCTCTACCATACGAAGGCCGAAGAAGTTTGCGAAGGCTGTGCCGAAAATGGTAAGCGCGAGACCGCTTACAGTTTGGTTTGCACGGAGCGAAACCGTCAAAACTGCGTAGATGAGTGCGCCGAGCATTCCTGCGGCAAAGGCGGCAATGAGTGCAAAAATGAGACTCTCCGTATGAAGACCTGTGTAAAAGCCGAAGAAGGCACCGAGCCACATCATGCCCTCAACACCGAGATTCATGTTGCCGACCTTTTCGGTAATTATCGCACCCGTTGTGCCGAAAAGATAGGGGATACCACTCGGAATGGCGGCAGCAAGTAAGTTTATAAACGTGTTCATGCCTGCTCCCTCCTTCTGTATACAAGCTTATACTGCATAAAGAAATCAAAGGCCAATATGACAAAAAGAATAATGCCCTGCAGAATCTCTGCCACCTGCGGCGAGAGGCCAAGCTTTAGCATTGTACTGCCCGAGCAGCCTTGCGTAAGTGTAGCAAAAAGCATGGAGAACACAACGCAGATAAAAGGGTTGAGGCGTGAGAGCCATGCAATAATAATGGCAGTAAAGCCGCGTCCGCCTGCAATGTCCTCACCCAAGGTATGTTCAATGCCGCTGACTTGCAGCATGCCTGCGATACCACAGAGCGCACCGCTTAAAAACATGGTACGCATGATAATGCGGTTGACGTTCATGCCTGCATAGCGCGCAGTATTGAGGCTATTGCCAATGACGCTGACTTCATACCCTTGCTTTGTATAGCGCATGTAGATAAAGACAAAAACCACTAAAAAGACAGTTAAAATCCAGCCGATATGTACGCCGCCCAAAACGTCCAGCCTTGCATTCGGGGCAAACTTTGCAATACCGGGAAAACCGGGTGTTTCCGACCAGGGACCGTCTTTGAAGTATGTAATAAAGCTTAAAGCGATATAGTTTAGCATCAGCGTGAAAAGTGTTTCATTTGTGCCGAATTTACACTTAAAATAGGCAGGAATAAGACCAAGAATACCGCCGCCCAAAACGCCTGCCAAAAGCATAACAATAATCAAAACAGCGTGTGGTAAATCCGCATGAAAGAGTGCAAAGTAGCTCGCTAAAATTGCGCCGCCAATCATCTGCCCTTCCGCACCAATGTTCCAAAACTTCATTTTAAATGCAAGCGAAACACCAAGAGAGGTGATTACAAGCGGTATGGCGTATCCAATGGTTTTGAAAACGTAGGAGCCTGTTCGTGCAGACTTATAAGCACCCTCTATGATAGCGCCGTAAACAAGAAATGGATTTTTACCAAGGCACAAAATGAAGAGACCGCCGATAATCAGCGCGCAAACAAGAGAAATAAAAGAGAGCATCAAAGATGTGGCGTAGGAGGTTTCCGTCTTTTTAACGATATAAAACTCTGCTTTTTTGATTTTATTCTTCTGCATCGTTGCTACCTCCTTTTCCCGCGGCGTCGGTCATTAAAAGACCAAGCTGTTCTTTGGTTGCCTCTTTCGCATCCACGATGCCCGTAATACGGCCGTGGCAGAGAATTAAGATTCTGTCGCAAAGCTCAAGCATTACATCTAAATCCTCACAAATAAAGAGAACGCCTGTACCACTTGCTTTTTGCGCATTCAGCGCATCGTAAATGGTATAGGAGGTGTTAATATCAAGGCCGCGAACAGGGTAGGCGGTGATTAAAACGCGCGGATTGGATTCCATTTCGCGCCCTAAAAGTACCTTTTGGACGTTACCGCCCGACATGCGTCGTACGGGGGCGTCCAGCCCTGCGGTTGAAATTTCGAGCTTGTCCACAATTTTTTCGGCAAGCTTTCGTGCGCCTTGCTTTTTGAGGAAGGGACCTGGTGTATCCTGATAGGTTTTTAAAAGCATGTTATCCACAATGCCCATAGAAGCGGCAAGCCCCATCCCGAGGCGATCCTCGGGGATAAAGCTCATGGAAACGCCGGCTTTGAAGATTTCGCGCGGCGACATACGCTCTATATTCTTTTTGTTATAGAGTATTGCGCCCTCTTTGATGGGCGTAAGACCTGCAATCGCCTCGCACAGCTCACGCTGACCGCTACCTGCCACGCCTGCCACGCCTAAGATTTCGCCACTGCCGAGGTCAAAGGATATATCGTCAAGCGCGCGACTGCGTATCGGGTCCTCCACCGTCAGATGATGCACTTCCAAAAGTGTGCCGCTGTGTGTGCGCGGTGTGCGCGTGATGGAAAGCGAG
>JAZNLF010000105.1:0-7320 GCA_045578945.1 Clostridia bacterium
GAAGGCGCGAACGCCTCCTGCGGCGCCCTTTGTGCCATTGATGTGAACACAGGCGAAATTTTAGCACTTGCGTCAGCGCCGAGCTTTAATCCTTCTACGTTTTTCGAGGATTATGAATCGCTTCGTACAGACGGACGCGCGCCCATGTTTAACCGCGCGCTCGCGGGCACGTATGAGCCCGGCTCGACCTTTAAAATGGCAACGGCAATTGCGGCTTTGGAGGAAGGTGTAATCACGCCTTCCGACCAGATTGAAGACCTCGGCAAATACACCTTTTATGACGACTATCAACCTGCATGCTGGATTTACAGAAGCACGGGTGCGACGCATGGCTTTGTCAATGTGTCCGAAGCATTAAAACATTCCTGTAATTACTTTTTCTATGATATCGGCAGAAGATGCGGTATTGAAAAAATGAATGTATATGCAGAAAAACTCGGCCTTGGTACTTCTACGGGTATTGAACTTTGGGATGAGGAGTCCAAGGGACAATTGGCAGGACCTGCCCTAAGCGAGAAGAACGGCGAGGCATGGATGCCCGGCGATACGATGCAATATGCAATCGGACAATCCAAGAATTTATTTACGCCGCTGCAGCTTGTAAATTACGTGGCAACCATTGTAAATGGCGGCACACGCTACAAAGCGCACCTTGTGCGCGCCGTCCGCGATGCCGATACAGGTACGGCAATTCGGGAGGAAGCACCTGCGGTGCTTTCGAGAATAGAGATTTCCGAGGAAAACCGGCAGGCGGTTATGTCGGGCATGCGTGATGTTGTCGAACTTGGTACGGCAAGCTCGGTTTTTGAAAACTTTATGGTGCCCGTAGGTGGAAAGACGGGTACGGCAGAAGTGCCTGGGAAATCGGACAATGCAATTTTCGTTGGCTTTGCACCCTATGACAATCCCACCATCGCGGTCTGCGCCGTTATTGAGGAAGGCGTTCACGGCGCAAATGCAGCAAGAGCAGTTCGCGATGTTTTGGCCACTTACTTTACCAGCGAGGTAGAGCAGGATGCTGTTCGGCAAACAAACGTATTGTTGCCGTAGGAAAAACTTTTTCTTGTAAAAATATTCAAATATTTAGAAAATACTGGACTAAATGCATTTTGTGTGCTATAATAAATATGGTATAGTATGAAATAATAAATATTTTATACAGACAGATTGGAACGGAAAAGGATTTCGGAATGGAGGAGACAATGGGCGAGGTAGTCGTAATTACGTCAGGAAAAGGCGGTGTCGGTAAAACGACAACGACAGCAAACCTCGGCAGCGCACTGGCGCGTATGGGAAAATCCGTAGTGCTGGTGGACGCCGATATCGGTCTTCGGAATCTCGATGTGCTCATGGGGATGGAAGACAGGGTGGTATATGACCTTGTAGATGTAGTAAAAGGAAAATGCCGTATGCGGCAAGCCATTTTATCGGATTCCCGTTATCCGTCCTTACATTTGATGGCGGCATCACAAACATATAATAAGGAAGACGTATCGCCTGAGGAATTTCGGATGCTTTGTGACGCTTTGCGGGCATCCTACGACTTTGTACTCATAGATTGCCCTGCAGGTATCGAGCAAGGCTTTGTCAACGCAACGGTCGTGGCTGATCGTGCGGTGGTGGTGACAACGCCCGAGGCTGCTTCCATACGTGATGCGGACAGAATCATAGAAAAGCTCGACGAAAACATGCCGAAATGCCTTTTGATAAACCGCGTACAACCCCACATGGCAAGAGCAGGCTTTGCGCCTTCCACAATGGAAATTGTGGAAACCCTGAGGATCCCGCTTGTGGGCGTGGTGCCGGATGATGCTTTTGTGTTTGTTGCAAATAACGAAGGCAAGGCCGTGACAGAAAATGAAAAAAGTATGGCGGGAAAGGCTTTTCGGAATACGGCAAGGCGTCTTTTGGGCGAGAAGGTTGCGCCCCTTAAATTTCGCGAAAAGAAAAAATGGAGCGTTCGCCTTAAAAAAAGATTTTCAAAATAGAAAGCGCATTTTCGGGTTTGTAAAAATTTTTGACAGAATAGAGGGATACAGATGAATATTGCACTGATTGCACATGATAAAAAGAAGGAACTGATGGTACAGTTTTGCACGGCGTATAAAGCGGTGCTTGTGCAGCATACCTTGTATTCTACTGCGGGGACGGGAGACTTGGTGGAGGATGCAACAGGTCTTTACGTACACAAATTTCTGCCGGGATCGGAAGGCGGCGACCAGCAAATCGGCGCCAGAATCGCATATAATGAGATAGATTTGGTCTTGTTTTTTGAGGACCCCATGACTGCGATGGCGAATGAACCCGATGTTTCTGCCATTTTGCGCCTTTGTGATGTACATACAATCCCGATTGCAACCAATATGGCAACGGCGGAGGTCTTGGTACTCGGCCTCAATCGCGGTGACCTGGATTGGAGAAACGTAATCAGAAAATAAAAAAACAGCGGCGCAGCCTGGTGTCTGTGCCGCATTTTTTAGGAGAGAACATATGTTTGATACAGTCTTATTTGATTTAGACGGCACGCTGATTAATTCTGCCGAGGGGATTACGGAGGGTGTGCGCTACGCGCTGGAAAAACACCATAAAAACCTCATCCCCTATGAAGAACGCGAAAAGTTTATAGGCCCACCGATACGCGAGTCCTTTATCAAGGTTTGCGGGATGGATGCAGAAACGGCGGACACGCTTCTTCAGACGTACCGAGCGTACTATAAAGAAAAAGGCCTACATCAATGTGTGCCCTATGATGGCATTCGGGAGCTTTTGGAGCGCCTTAAAAGCAAGGGGAAAACACTTCTCGTCGCAACCGCAAAGCCGACTACATTTTCGCGTACAATTTTAGAGGAATGGAAGCTGGATGGATTCTTTAAGGAAATTGTGGGCGCGGGCTTTGATAAAAATTTTGAAACGAAGGACAAGATTGTAGCGCTGGCAAAATCCATGGCAACAGGCAAAAGCGTCATGGTGGGGGACACAATATACGATGTTTTCGGCGCGCGTGCAAATGATTTACCCATTATCGGCGTCATGTACGGATTTGGAAACCACGCGGAATTTTTGGCATCGAAGCCTGATTATATTGCAAACACCGTCGAAGAGATTGAGAGGTATATATGAAGGTAAATATACATAATGCAAGTCTTACGATTTCAGCCGTTTCGCCGCGACAGTATCCGCCTGCGGCAGTTTGTGAGGTCGCAATGGCGGGGCGTTCCAATGTGGGAAAGTCCTCATCCATCAATAGGCTTTTAAACCGAAGAAATTTGGCGCGCACAAGCTCTACACCGGGTAAAACGGCAACCATAAATTTTTATAATATTGATGAAAAGCTTTTCATTGTGGATTTACCCGGATACGGCTATGCGAAGGTATCGCGCAAGGAGCAGGAGAAGTGGGCACAAATGATAAACACTTATCTGGAAACACGGCCGCAGCTTATGGGTGTATTGCTTTTGGTGGATGCACGGCATAAGCCGACTGCGCAGGATAAGGCGATGTTTGACTGGATACGCCATCGCTTCGGGCGCGTGAGCGTTGTTGCAACAAAATGCGATAAGCTTGCAAAAACAAAGGTTTCGGAGCATTTAGACGTTGTTTATAAAACGCTCGGTATGGAAGAGGCGGATACGCTTTTTCCCTTCTCGTCAGAAAGTGGCATGGGGAAAGAGGAATTATGGGCACATATTCTCTCTATGACGGGTTTGGACAGAGAAGAAATGTAAATAGAAGGCTCTGATTTGGCAATTTGTAACAAAAATAACGCTTCGGCGTTATTTTTTTGGTAAAAACGCGATTTTTTAGGAAAACTATTGACAAATATATGCTTGTTGTGTATACTAATAAAGTACGTTTGTATTTCAACCGAGGACATTGGGAGCAGGAGGTGAATGGATGGGGCAACTTATTTTAGCGGATGTTTCCGTACTGCCGGAGGTTTTTCCGAAGGTGTTAACCGCAAAAAAACTTTTACGAAGCGGAGAAGCCGCCACAGTACATGATGCAGTACGCATGACGGGCATCAGTCGCAGCGCGTACTACAAATACAAGGATTATATTTTCCCATTCAATGAAATGCAAGGCATTTTAACCGTATACTTTGAACTTATGGATATACCGGGTACGCTTTCTGAGATTTTACGGATTTTAGCCGAGGCGGGTTGTAATATTCTTACAATTAATCAGACAATCCCGATAAACGGTGTGGCAAGCATTACCATTACCATGCAGACAGAATCCTTAAAAATCAGTAGAGATGCGCTCATGGAGGCGTTGGCGGCACCTGATGGCGTCAAAACCGTGGACATTTTGGGAAAGCAGTAACAGGAGGAGAGAAAGAAAAATGATACAGATTGCAATTTTAGGATTTGGTACCGTTGGCAGCGGCGTATATGAGGTGCTCTCGAAAAACCGCGAGACCATCGCAAAACGCGCAGGGGATGAAATCCGTATTAAATATATTGTAGAACGCCGCGATTTTTCCGCGCATCCCGATGCCGCACTTTTTACGGATGATTATAATCGCGTGCTGGTGGATAAAGACGTTTCCGTGGTTGTGGAAATGTTTGGAGGCATTGAGCCTGCCTACAGCTTTACAAAAAGCGCGCTTTTGGCAGGGAAAAGCGTCGTAACTTCCAATAAAGCCCTTGTGGCGGCAAAGGGTGCGGAGCTTTTCAAAATTGCACGTGAAAATGATGTGCACTATCTTTACGAAGCCAGCGTGGGCGGCGGTATTCCCGTCATTCGCCCCATCGGCACATGCCTTGCCGCAAATCGTATTACACGCGTAATGGGTATATTAAATGGAACAACCAACTATATATTAACAAGAATGATAGATGCAGGCATTTCTTTTGAAAAGGCACTTTCCGAAGCGCAGGCAAAAGGATATGCGGAAAGCGATCCCACAGCAGATGTGGAAGGACATGATACCTGCCGCAAAATCGCAATTTTGGCTTCCTTAATCTTTGGAAAAGATGTGGATTATACGCGCATCAGCACAGAAGGCATCAACACCATTGAACCTGAGGATGTGGAATACGCTGAGGCAATGGGATGTGCGATTAAGCTTATCGGCACAGCGAGAATCGGGAAGGAGAGCGTGTTTGCACGCGTTTCGCCGATGCTCATATCAAAAGAATCTCCCCTCGCGGGCGTCAGCGACGTTATGAACGCGATTCTCCTGACGGGTGATAGCGTCGGGGACGTTATGCTTTACGGCAGCGGCGCAGGAAAGAGCCCCACGGCGAGCGCTGTGGTGGCGGATATTATTGATATTGCACGCGGCATCCCCGCGTCCAGTCGTCTGGATTGGGAAATGGGGGACGGCAGCTATGTTACACCGCTTTATGAAACAAAAACAACATGTCTTATAAGAAGCAGTGTGGAAATTGAGGATGCAACTTGCATTGATATTGGTCTTGAGGATGAAAAAGGCTACATTCTTCGCAATATCAATGAGGAAGAACTTTTAAATTTGGTAAAGCGCACAAGCGGCATTAAGAAGTTTATAAGAATGTAAGGGGGATTATGAAATGGGACTGATTGTGCAGAAATTCGGAGGCTCCTCCGTTGCCAATGCGGAACGTGTGTTTCGTGTGGCGAACCGCATAAAATCGTATTACGACAAAGGAAATGATTTGGTTGTTGTCGTTTCCGCACAGGGGGACACAACCGATGACTTTTTAGAGAAGGCAGCGGAAATTAACGAAAAGCCCTCCAAACGCGAAATGGATGTTTTACTGTCAAGCGGTGAACAGATTTCCATGGCACTTTTGGCGATGGCACTTGAAAAATTAGGCTGCCCCGTTATAAGCCTTACCGGTTGGCAGGCAGGGGTGCAGACAGATTCAAACCATGGAATTGCGCGTATCCGTTCTATCCAGACGGAGCGCATCAAAAGAGAGCTTGACCAGAAAAAGGTTGTAATTGTTGCAGGCTTTCAGGGTATAAACCGCTACGATGATATCACGACCTTAGGGCGTGGCGGCTCGGATACCTCGGCTGTGGCACTTGCCGCTGCATTACATGCGGACTTATGTCAGATTTATACGGACGTTCGCGGCGTTTATACGGCGGATCCGCGCATCGTGCCGGATGCTGCAAAGCTTGAAGATATTTCGTATGACGAAATGCTGGAGCTTGCAAGCCTTGGCGCCAACGTATTACACAATCGCTCTGTTGAGGTTGCAAAGAAATTTAATGTAAATATGGAAGTTGTTTCGAGCTTTGAAGAAGTACCCGGAACAGTGATTAAGGAGGTCAATAAAGTGGAAAAAATGATTATTCGCGGCGTAGCGCGTGACAATGACGTAGCACGCATTTCTCTTACAGATATCGGGGACATTCCCGGTAAGGCATTTACGGTCTTTTCAATTCTTGCGAAGAAGAACATAAATGTTGACATTATTTTGCAGTCCATCGGTCGCGAAGGCAGCAAGGACATAAGCTTTACCGTGCCCGAATCCTCTTTGGAAGCAGCAGTAGCCGTCTTGCGCGAGAATATGGAGGTTATCGGCGCTTCGAATATTCTCTTTGATACGGATGTATCGAAGGTATCCATTGTCGGCGCAGGTATGGTATCCAATCCCGGCGTTGCAGCAAAAATGTTTGAGGCACTCTATGGCGCCAACATCAATATCAAAATGATTTCCACCAGTGAAATAAAAGTTTCTGTTTTAGTGGCACGCCGCGAAGGTGAAACAGCTGTGCGCGTAATCCATGAGAAATTTAACTTATCACACATATGAACGAGAATATAATTATCGGAAGAAATTCCGTACAGGAAGCGCTGCGCGCCGGCCGTGCCCTTGACAAAATTTATGTTAAGGGCGGAGAGCCGGACGCGGCGCTTGGCCGTATTATTGCGGCAGCAAGGCGGGCACGCATTCCGATTACGGAGGCGGACAAAAGGCGACTTGACACGATGGCGGAGGGTGGAAACCACCAGGGTGTTGTCGCGCTCGCACAATTGTATCCGTATGCCGAGGTGTCTGACATACTCGCGTATGCAGCAGAAAAGGGGGAGGCGCCGTTCGTCGTTTTGTGCGACAGGATTTATGACCCCCATAACTTAGGCGCGATTATTCGTACTGCCAACGCGGCAGGCGCGCACGGTGTTGTCATTACAAAACATGAAGGTGTAGGCATCACCGCCGTGGTGGATAAATCTTCCGCGGGCGCCGTATCCCACACGCGTATTGCGCGCGTGACGAGCCTTCCAAACACCATCGACTATCTGCAAAAGGAAGGGCTTTGGATAACAGGGGCAGACGGCACGGCCGAAACGTCACTATTTGAGGCAGATTTTAGCGGTGCGGT
>JAZNLF010000106.1:0-4201 GCA_045578945.1 Clostridia bacterium
CTGATGACAGGGCCGACCGAAACGGGCAGGCCGCGCAAAAGCGCGGGGCAAAGATGGCCTTCCGTCGCATGCTCTATGGAAATGCGAAGGTTAAATTCCTTGCCGATGCGAAGCGCCGTCACAATATCATCAATGCGATGTGCGTGGCATTTTACAAGCATTTCGCCGCGTACGACGGGGCGAAGCGCCTCAAGCGTAAAATCAAATGGGACATCCGTACCCGTGGAACGTGATGCGTCATACTGCACGGCGAGCGTCAGCGTCTGGCGAAGGAGGGCAGCCGTTTGCATACGCGTTTTGGGACCGCCGTCCGTCCGAAGCGGGTTTTCGCCAAAGGAAAATTTCATGGCAACGCCGTCTTTTAAAAGCATATCTTCCATGGTTTTGCCCCATGTGCGTACTGCGCAGAATGTCCCGCCGATGGGATTTGCGCTGCCCGGACCGATGACAAGTGTTGTGATTCCGCTATGAAGTGCGGCGGAAAAAGCGCCGTCCGACGTATAGATGCCGTCCTGCGCACGGAGGGCAGGCGAGATGGGTGCGCCCACGGCATTCGCGCCGTCGCGCCCCGTTCCCTCCTCCAAAAGACCTGCGTGGCTGTGTGCATCAATAAAGCCGGGGCAGGCAACAAGCCCTGTGCCGTCTATACAGTCCGGCTCGACGGGACAATGGGCCATATCCGAAACTGCGGCAATACGGCCGTTTTCAATGCGAATAAAACCGTTTTCAATCTCGCGGCCTGCGCAGGTTAGAATCCGTACATTTTGTATCAGCATAAAGATACTCCTTTTTTGTAAAAAATGGGGAAAACCATGTATCACCCCTTGACGAGATGGGGAAACTGTGATAAGATACTGTTTTAATAAGGGGGCGAGAAAATGCAACGCATCGAAAAAAGCTGGTGGAAAGCACTTCTTTTTGGCTTTCTCTTTGTAATCGGCTACAAAGTAATAGATAATTTTCCACGGATTTTGCAGTATGTGTGGAAGCTTATCGGCATTATAACCCCATTTATTATCGGCGGTGTAATCGCATTTTTCCTGCATAAGCCTGTGGAAAAGCTCGAAGCAATTTTCGGCCGCACCAAATCAAAATGGGTGAAAAAACATGCGAGAACATTTTCGCTTCTTATCATATATATCCTGTTTTTGGCGTGCATTTCGTTTGTTGTCAGCTTTGTGCTGGATTCCATTTTCAAAAACATTGCAGACATCATTGCAAACTGGGACAGTATTGCAAGGCGTGCCACGGAGATTTTCGATGCCGTGAACATTCCGCAAAAGCACGCGTGGCTGGATAAGGCAAATCAATTTTTATCCAAGCTTTTGGAAACGGAAATGATACTGAAGGCAGGCAACATCGTGGGCAGCGTTGCAGGCTCACTCGTTTCTGTTTTTACGGGGCTTATTATTTCCATTTATATGATTGTGGAAAAAGAGTCGCTAAAAGCGCTCTTTCGAAAAATTTCGCGCTGGATTTTCCGCGAAAAGCGCGCAAAAAAAATTAATCTCTATCTCCGCCGCATCGTAAATATGTTCTACTCGTATTTTACGGGGCTTGCCATTGATGCGATTTTGGTCGGCACGATATCCGTCGTATTCTATATGATATACGGCGTGCCATACGCATGGCTGTTTGGACTTGTGGTTGCCGTCGGCAACCTGATTCCGTTCTTCGGCCCGATTGTGGCGGCGATTTTGGTCGCACTTGCAACCTTGATAGCCCTGGGCCCCATAAACGCGCTTTGGGTACTTGTTTTTCAGATTGTGCTCGGGCAGGTGGACGGCAACGTGATTCAGCCGAAAATTGTCGGCAATTCCGTTGGCATCAGCCCGTTTTGGGTAATCTTTGCCGTTATCTTCTTTGGCGGCATCTGGGGTGCGGCAGGCATGCTTTTGGGCGTGCCGCTGGTAGCTGCGGTGCGTATGGTGGTTTTAAATCCGCCGTCAAATGACGAAGCCGCCGCCGGGACTGATAACCTGTCCCGTTAAAAAAGAAGCTTTCGCGGCATACGCTACGGCATCTGCGACATCATAAGGCGTTCCGAGGCGCCCTAAGGGCGTTTCCTCTGCGAGCGCCTTTTTTTCGTCCTCGGAATACGGCGCAAGCATGTCCGTTTCAATCACGCCGGGCGCAATGCAGTTTACGGTGATGCCCGAGGGGCCGACCTCTTTTGCAAGCGCCTTCGTCATGCCGATAAGCGCCGCCTTTGCGGCTGAATAATGCACCTCGCACGAAGCGCCGACCATGCCCCAAACGGAGGAAATGTTGATAATACTGCCTCTTTTTTCGTGAATCATATGCGGCAAAAACGCGCGGCAAAGAAGGTATGCGCCGCGAACGTTTACGGAAAACATGTCGTCCCACTCCGCGGGCGAGATATCCGTAAAAAGGCGCGAGGCGGCAATGCCTGCGTTATTTACAAGAAGGGATACGCCGCCTGCGGCCGCGGCAAAGGATGAAACAGCGTCCTCACTTCGCACATCAACAAAAAGAGCCTGCCCGCCGATTTCGGCAGCCAGAGCCTGGGCCTTTTCGCGATTTTTGTGATAGCCAACAATTACGCGGTAGCCATCCGCGGCAAGGCGCTTTGAAATGGCAGAGCCTATGCCGCCTGCGCCGCCTGTTACAACTGCTTTGTCCATAGTTTTTCCTCTTTTATAATAAATCCGAATACAACAAATCAACCATAAGCCTACGGCTATGGCTGATTGCGTATGCATAAATTAAAATTTACGCCATGAGTGCGTTGAGCTTAATAGTAAGCTGTGCTTTTTTGCGCGCGACTGTGTTTTTATGCAGAACGCCTTTTGCAACGGCCTGATCAAGCTTTTTCACAGCAAAACGGAAAGCAACTGTAGCAGCTTCCTTTTCACCGTTTGCAACAGCAGCATCAAAACGCTTCAAAGCAGTTTTGAGTGCGGACTTAATCATCTGGTTGCGGAGCGTTTTCTTTTCAATAACGCGAACTCTCTTTTTTGCAGATTTAATATTAGGCATTTTTTCACCTCCCGATTTTGTGACAAAATGTAGTATATCACACTTTTTTTTCAAAATCAAGTTTTTTTTTATATTTCTTATAAATTTTGTGGTTTCCAGTTTTTTCCTCGTGTATTTTTTGCGTGGCACGCACAAACTGTAAAAGGAATTTACCAAACATTAAAGGAGTTGAATAAACGTGGACAACACAGCTTTGGTACTTGTAATTTTAGGCGCATTAAACTGGGGCGCAATCGGCCTTTTCGGAGTGGACATACTGGGCACGCTTTTGGGCGGCCAGGCATCCATGCTCGCCCGTATCGTCTTTTCCGTGGTAGGTCTTGCGGGGCTTTGGAGTATTACCATCCTATTTAAAGAAAAGCTTCCCGCAAAGCACACAGACTGACAAAGGGCAGTTTGCTGCCCTTACATAAGGAGGGAACAGGGATGGAGGCAGAAGAAAGAGAAGCGGCGCAATCCGCCATACGCGAGATGGCATCGACAGAAATAAAGTCGGCGCGCGGCAACATACATTGTCTTACAATAATCGGGCAGATTGAAGGCCACATGCTGCTGCCGCCGCAAAATAAAACAACCAAATATGAGCATGTTCTGCCGCACCTTGTGTTTTTGGAGGAAGATGCAAACACGGACGGCGTTTTAATTTTATTAAATACAATGGGCGGGGACGTGGAGGCTGGGCTTGCGATTGCCGAAATGATTGCAGGCATGAAAAAACCGACAGTTTCGTTGGTTTTGGGCGGCGGGCACAGCATCGGCGTGCCGCTTGCCGTGGCGGCAGATTATGCCATCATTGCGCCGACGGCAACCATGACGCTCCATCCCATCCGATATAGCGGAACTGTAATCGGCGCACCGCAGACGTTTTCTTACCTGACGCGAATGCAAGACCGCGTTAATCGTTTTGTTACAAAGCATTCACGCATCACGCCCGAGGCGCTCTCGCGCATGGTGCTCGAAACGGGAGAGCTGACAAACGATGTCGGCACCGTTTTGCTCGGGAAGGATGCCGTGGAATGTGGCCTTATGGATGCCGTGGGAAGTCTTTCCGACGCCATTGAAAAGTTATATACAATTATTGGAAAGAAATAAGCCCGAGGCTGCACAAAAGTACAGCCTCGCGCGTTTTTGCCTAAAAATTTATTACTGATATTGGCCTCTTCTTTTTGCTTCTGCCCGTCTGCGGCGCATCTTCCGCGCA
>JAZNLF010000107.1:0-7240 GCA_045578945.1 Clostridia bacterium
ATTCGGGATTAAAATACGAAGCCGCCGCCTGCGCGCCACGCGTGCCGACCTCCTCTTGCGCGGTAAAGGCGCAGCATATATGCGCGTCGTATGATTCATGTAAAAGACGTATGAGAAGTGCACAACCTGCGCGGTCATCAATTGCCTTTGCATCCACAAGATTATCGCCAAAGTATGTGAAGGAAGGCGGGAAGACGGCGTAATCCCCAATGGAAATGACATCGAGAGATTCCTCGCGGCATGTAGTGCCAATATCAATATACATATCCTCAGGCTTTACGGCAGCCTTTCGTGCATCCTTTTTTTGCAGATGCACCGCGCACACGCCGACAATGCCGGGGATTTTCTTATCACCGATATACACCTTTTTGCCGAGCAAAACATCTGTATTGATGCCGCCGACAATTTTAAACTGTAGAAAGCCGTTTTCATCAACGTCAGAGATTAAAAGACCGACTTCGTCCATGTGAGCGGCAAACAAAATTTTCGGGCCATTGCCGCGTTTTTCGCAGAGCAGGTTTCCCATCGCGTCCGTATGCATTTCTAAATCAGGGAGAGAAGCGGCAATCACCGAGCGCACACCTTCTTCATGGCCCGAAACCCCTGATGCATTACATAGGTTCTTTAAAAGCATAGCGGCGCCTCCTCTCCAAATCCCTTCAAAAAGCCGCACAAAAGTGCAACGGTTTTCTCGGCATCCTGCACATTTAATACCTCATAGCCGCTATGCATATACCGAAGCGGCAGAGATAAAAGGCCTGTATAAATGCCGCGGCGCACAGTTTGTACTGCCCATGCATCCGTGCCTGTGTCACCGCTGTCCACATCAATCTGATAGGGGATTTCATGGCTCTTTGCTGTATGGATTAAAGCGTTTGATATGCATTTTTGCACGTTTGGACCAACTGTGATAACAGGGCCGCCCCCCATAGAAAATGTATTGCGGCTGGCATCAGGCGTTTTGCCGTGGCAAACGTCAATACAAATAGCCGCATACGGATTTACCGTATAGGCGGCAACACCTGCACCACGAAGACCGACCTCCTCCTGCGAAGAGGCAACGGCAACTACATTTACGGGCAGCGTTTCCGCGGAAAGCGTGCGAAGCACCTCGACCAAGATGGCAAGACCTGCGCGGTCATCCATCGCGGAGGCGGCAACGCTGTCGCCTTGTAACGCGGTAAATTCCGTTTCCAGTTCCAAGACATCCCCCACACGCACGAGGCTGGCGAGCTTTTCTCTCGAATATCCCGTATCAATGCAAAGCATGTCCATTTCGGGCGCTTTTTCATTGTGCGCAATATGTGGCGGAATCGCACAAATCACACCATGGATGGTTTGTCGGCCGAAAACACGGACACCCGTGGCGGGTAAAAGCTTGGTATCAAAGCCGCCGACGGGTGCTACGAGCAAAAATCCATCCTTTGTAATATGGCGTACCATAAGACCAATCTTATCGGTATGCGCCTCGAGCATAATTGTTTTTTTTGTTACATCAAATCCGCGACGATAGGCGAGGACGTTTCCTAAAGCGTCACGCCGTATGTCCGAACAAAAAGGGGAAACCAAGGCAGAAAAAACATCTGCCGCCCCATCTTCTTGACCGGACACGCCGGGAGCAATAGTTAAAGTTTTCAGAAGAGTTCTCATAGGTTTTTAACCAATTCCTTATATCGTTTTCCGCGTTCTTCAAAGTTTTTGAACATATCAAAGCTGGCACATGCAGGTGAAAGCATAACAACATCGCCTGCTTCGGCGCTCATATACGCTTCCTTTACTGCGGCATCTAAAGTGGGATAGATGGCTATCGGTAACGGTTTCTTCCCTTCGTAGGCGCGAATGACTGCGTCCTTGATTTTGGATGCGGTCGCGCCTATAAGACAAAGGCGTTTTACACGTTTTTTAATATCATATCCCAATTCATCAAACGGTATGCGTTTATCATAGCCGCCTGCAATCAGAATAATTTTCTGTTCAAATGAATAAAGTCCTGCACGGGTGCGGGTGGGGCTTGAGGCAATAGAGTCGTTATAGAACTTTACGCCATCCACCTCACGGACATATTCAATACGATGTTCAACGCCTGCAAAGCTCTTTGCAACCTTGCGGATGGTGGCAGGCTTTACAAGCTTATTTACGGCAGCAATTGCCGCCATATAGTTCTCTACATTATGCATCCCGGGCAAAATAATTTCTTCTGTGTCTACAATCATGGTATCATCCATGTAAATTTTGCCTTCGTTTAAGAAAACATTTGTCCCCTCTGTTTTACGTCCGAAGGTAAGAACAGAGCCGCATGCCTCAGGAACAAAACCTGCGGTGATGGCATTGTCTGCATTTACAATCAGTTTACCTGTTTTGGTTTGATGCGCAAATATATTTTTTTTGGCTTCAATATATTCTTCCATGGATGCGTGCACATCAAGGTGATTTGGGGAAACGTTGGTCACAACCGCAATATGCGGACTTTTTTTCATGGTTTGCAGCTGGAAGCTGGAAAGCTCTACAACTGCGTACTGGCCCTTTTCCATGGATTCGATTTTGGGCAGCAGCGGCGTGCCGATATTGCCGCCGAGATACACCGAGAGACCTTCACGCTTTAAAAGATTATAGATGAGTGTAGCGGTGGTGGACTTGCCGTCGCTACCGGTTACACCTATAATTTTGCACGGACATAAATCAAAGAATAGTTCCATTTCACTTGTAATTTTTGCCCCGTGTTTTTTTGCAGCCAATATTTGCGGCAGGTCAGGCCGCATACCGGGTGTCCGTACCAGAAGGTCGCAATCTAAATTATCCAAATATTTTTCGCCGAGACTGAATTTTGCGCCCATGCGCATTAAGGAAACAAGCTCCGGCGTCAGGTTATCATTTTTATCACAGGCCGTTACAATTGCGCCATAGGAAAGAAGCATTTGAATCAGCGGTTTGTTACTGATGCCAATGCCGAGAACAATGACTCTTTTTCCTTTGATATTCTGTTTAAAAGCTTCAAGCTTTGCGTTCATGTTTGTTCACCTCTCATAATATTATCTTATATAAGTGACAAATTGTCAATCCCAAAAATTATATTTTTTTGTTTTTTTGTTGTTTTTTCACAAAAATTCGCATGAAAATAATGGTAAGAAGCGGAAACAAGGTGGCTATAGAGAGCCCTTTTGCAAAGTTGCCGCCCGCAGCAGCAGTCGCCGCGCCGACAACGCCGGGTGCTATTGTACATCCTATATCACCGCAAAGTGCGAGAATAGCAAACATTGCCGTGCCGCCACCCGGGTAGAAGAATGCGGAAAGACTTAATGTGCCCGGCCATAAAATGCCGACCGAGAGACCGCAAAGGGCACAACCGAAAAGAGATATAAGCGGCGCGTTTGCAAAAACGGTTATGAGGTACGCAAAAAGACATACTGCGGCGCTTATATAAATACAAGGGATAAGCGGTATGCGAATTTTGGCATATATTACCCTGGATGCACCCATAAAAACAGCAAACATGCAGGGGCCTAAAAGGTCACCCATTGCTTTTGAAAGACCAAGTCCTGACTCGGCGAACACGGATGCCCATTGACTCATGGCGATTTCCGATGCGCCCGCGGAGAACATGAGAAGGAGAAGAAGTACAAAAATTTTGTCACGAAAAAGATGGCGCAGGGATTGTTTTTCGTGCGATGCTCCAAACTCTAAAATGGGCGCTTTTATAAATAAAAGTGCATTGACAATCGGTAAAACCGCCCATAAATAGGAAAGATAACGCCAGTTTGATAATGTAAACAGGCTAAAATAAAGCGTAGACACCAATATGGCAAGCACAGTTCCCCATGAGAAAAAGGAGTGGAGAAGGCTCATAGTGGCAGAAGGCTTTTCTGAAGGTAGTGCGGCCACCATGGGACTTACAATCACTTCAATAAGCCCGCCGCCGATTGCAAAGGATAAAATGGAAAGCACAAGCGCTAAGATGGTGTTATCTAAAACATAAGGCAGCGTGCCCAGCATGATAAATCCAAGCGCCGCAAAGAAAAGTGCAAGCAGAATACAGTTTCGATATCCGATTCGCTCCACATATTTTGCGCCGAAGAAATCCACCAGAGCTTGCACCGCAAAATTTAAAGAGGATATAAACCCAAGGGCAGCATAGCTTATGTTAAATTCAGCATGCAGTCTGGCAAATAAAAGCGGTATAAAAGTAATAATAAGCGCACTTTGGGCGTATGCCATAAAAGAGGCATAAAGCGTTCTTTTGTAATGCATAATAGACTCCGTTTTGAAAAGTTTTTATCAATATATCAAAAAAAACGGAGTTTGTAAAGTCTTTTTTATAAGGAAATATAGTTGGCGGGATTTTGTACTTCGCCATTTTTTCGGATTTCAAAATGCAGATGTGGACCCGTACTGTTTCCTGTACTGCCGACACTTGCAATCACGTCTCCTTTTTGGATAATTTTTCCGTATGGTACATAGAGCGCACTGCAATGGGCATAATAAGTGTGAAACCCGTTTTGGTGGTCTATGATGATGAGGTTCCCATAGCCATCTGCCTCGCCGCTGAAGGAAACAACACCGTCATCAGAAGCTAAAATATCTGTGCCGCTCTCTGCAGCAAAATCTATGCCGCCATGCATCCTGTTCCACCTTGTCCCAAAGCCCGAGCTTACTTTTATCGTCGTTAAAGGATACGAAAACGTACCACTGCCAACGCCGGGGGTTGGCGGCTTTGTCCCAACGGCGGTGACGCGTGCAATCGGCTTTGTAAAAATGCTTTCGGAAATCACTTCTTCATGTATAGTGTCACTGTCTATACTTGTGACTTTGGTAATGACTGTCATACTGCCGTTTTGGCCATCATTTTGAATTGCAGTTTTGTTTTGCAAAAGCGAGGCATCTTCTATTGTTTCCTCGGGGAAGGGAATGGTTTTAAGATTCACAACATAGGAAATCTCAATGCCTAATTTTTTGCGTGCGTCCCGCACGGCTGCAGATAAGTCACAGGTATCTGCCCCGGTGGAAAAACATGGGTAAATGGCGGCGGAAAACGGCATCTCGTGAAAATCTGTCCGTAAAGTATCAATAAGCTGTATACCGTCAGGGTAGCGCGAAAGCGTTGCAACCGTGCAGCCGTTTACCATGACGCGGTAGTTTATATAAAGCTTTGAAAAAAGCATAAGGCATAGGAGTAGAAGCAAAAAAATATATTTATAGGAAAGGAAACGTTTTATCAAAAATTACCACCTCTACCAATATTTTACAAACAAAACCCGGCAATGTCAAAGGAAAAGATTGATGAAAATACAGTTTCTTTTGTTTTTTTAGAAAAAATATGTAGACAAAAATAAAAAAGTGATATATAATGATAGAATAGATAAGTGAGGTGAAAAAATGGAATCGAAGGACAAGGCATTAAAGATGGCAAAACTTTTATATGATAAGAAAGCGGCAGATATTGAAGTGCTCGATATAAGCGGCATTACCATTGTTGCAGATTATTTTGTAATATGTACGGGTTCTTCCTCTTTGCAGGTGCAAGCACTTGCAAATGCGCTTTTGGATGCTATGGAAGAAAACGGAGAGAAAGCGCTCAGAACAGAAGGTATGCGTGACGCAGGCTGGGTACTACTCGACTACGGCAACGTTGTTGTGCATATTTTCAAGCAGGAAATACGTGAATTTTATGGATTGGAACGTCTTTGGGGCGATGCAGAGCGCGTTCCGGTCACATTTTCGGAATAGGGGTGTATGAGGTGGATTACAAGTTTAGAGAAATTGAGAAGAAATGGCAGAAATACTGGTATGAGAATGAGACCTTCCGTGCAGAAAATAAATCGGACAAGCCGAAATTTTTTGCGCTGGTAGAATTCCCGTATCCGTCGGGACATGGTCTGCACGTCGGGCATCCGCGCAGCTATACGGCGCTCGATATTGTTTCGAGAAAGAGAAGGCTTGACGGATATAATGTTTTATATCCCATGGGCTGGGATGCGTTCGGCTTGCCGACGGAGAATTTCGCAATTCAGAATAATATACATCCGCGCATTGTAACGGAAAAGAATATTGCAAACTTTAAAAGGCAGCTGCAAAGCATCGGCTTTTCTTTTGATTGGTCGCGCGAAATCAATACAACGGACCCGTCCTATTATAAATGGACGCAATGGATTTTCCTCAAGCTGTTTGAAAAGGGCTTGGCTTATAAGCGCGAGATGCCCATAAACTGGTGTACCTCCTGCAAGGTCGGTCTTGCAAATGAAGAGGTGGTCAGCGGAAAATGCGAGCGTTGCGGCGGCGATGTTGTCCAAAAACGCAAGAGCCAATGGATGCTGAAAATCACGGAATACGCACAACGCCTGATTGATGATATTGCGGATTTAGACTTTATTGATAAGGTTAAGCTCCAACAGATAAACTGGATTGGTCGCTCTGAGGGCGCAGAGGTTGATTTTGCGCTTTCGGCAGGCGGTAAGAAGGTTCGCGTATTCACAACGCGTCCCGATACGCTTTTCGGTGCAACCTACATGGTTCTTTCGCCCGAGCATCCTTATATTGATGAGCTCAAAGACCAAATCACGAATTTTGACCAAATTACCGCATACCGTGCGGAGGCTGCGAGAAAGTCTGAGTTTGAGCGCACGGAGCTGAGTAAGGATAAAACAGGTGTGCCGATTGAAGGCATACGCGCCATAAATCCCGTAACAGGGAAGGAAATCCCGATTTGGATTTCCGATTACGTACTTATGACATATGGTACGGGTGCCATTATGGCGGTGCCCGCGCACGATACAAGAGACTGGGAATTTGCAAAGAAATTTGATTTGCCGATTATTGAGGTTGTAGCAGGCGGCGAAGATGTGCAGGCGGAAGCATATACAGATGTTTCCGAGGGCATTATGATAAATTCGGGCTTTTTAGATGGGCTTTCCGTCAAGGATGCGATTGCAAAAATGCTGGAGCATCTTGAAAAAGAAGGCATCGGTGAGAGACGTGTAAACTTTAAATTGCGTGACTGGTTGTTCTCACGCCAACGCTACTGGGGCGAGCCGATTCCGCTTGTATGGTGTGAAAAGTGCGGCTGGGTTCCGATTCCCGAAAGCGAATTGCCGCTCGAGTTGCCTCCCATTGAGAATTTTGCACCGGGCCCCGAGGGCGAATCCCCGCTTTGCCAGGCAAAGGAATGGATTGAAACCACATGCCCGCATTGCGGCGGCAAGGCAGAAAGAGAAACTGATACCATGCCGCAATGGGCAGGTTCTTCGTG
>JAZNLF010000108.1:0-4716 GCA_045578945.1 Clostridia bacterium
AAAACGTCGGTGGGCATACCTTTTTACGGGGCGTGTTATGCGGTAAGGACGTTGTATGTGCAATAAGCGGCATCGGTAAAGTGTTTGCCGCCATGTGCGCACAAACGATGATTCTGCATTACGCGCCTTCTTCCATCATAAATTGCGGCATTGCGGGTGCCTTATCCCCCGCCCTCCATGTATGTGATATTGTAGTCGGCACGGCCGCGGTACAACATGACATGGATACCTCACCCCTCGGTGACCCGCGCGGTCTTATATCCGGAATCAATCGTATTGAGCTTCCCTGTGATGCAGTTCTTTCCGATGTTTTATACCATGCTGCTGCCGATGCAGGCCTTACGGTGCATCGCGGTATTTTGGCAACCGGTGATCGTTTTTGTGCAGGTGCTGCTGAAAAGGAAGAGATTGCTGCGCGTTTTTCTGCAATCGCCTGCGAAATGGAAGGCGGCGCGGTGGCGCAGGTTTGCTTTGTAAACCATATCCCTTGCGTCCTTTTCCGTGCCATTTCTGACAATGCAGATGATGACGCTTCCATGACGTATGACGCCTTCGCAAAAAAAGCAGCGCAAAATGCGGCGGCAGTGCTTATCAATTTCCTGACTGCTATTTAATACCAAAAGACCGATTGGTTTTCCATTTCGGTCTTTTTTTTTGTCATTTCTGTCAATCTGTTGACAACAAAACGAAAATTATATAAAATAAGAATGAAATATCTAAAACGCAGGAGGAACAAAATGTATATCGGGATTGACCTTGGCACAACCGCATGTAAATGCGTTTTATATGATACATCCGGCATTGAATTATCTGTATTCAATGAAGAATATTCCCTCATTTTACATGACGGATTTATTGAGCAGGATGCCATGGAATGGTGGCGTATTGTAAAAAAAGGAATTCGCCATGTCACCGAAAAAGCCAATGTACAAGCTGTAACAGCGATTGCCATCAGCACACAAGGGATTTCACATGTTCCTGTTGACGAAAACGGCATGCCGCTTCAAAATGCAGTTTCCTGGCTTGATGAAAGAGCAAGTGAAGAACTCGATGCGCTGAAAACGCAGTTTGGCGAAGAATATATTTTCCGCAAAACTGGAAAAAAGCAGCTTCCTTGTTATACGTTGCCGCAGCTTATGTGGTTTAAAAAACATAATCCTGCCATTTACGAGAAGGCATATAAGATTTTAATGCCGCTTGACTTTTTGCAAATGCAGCTTACAGGCCGCGTGATGACAGATTACTCTATGGCAAGCGGTACCATGCTCTTTAACCTCGAGAAAAAAGCGTGGGACGAAGAATTTGCTGCTTTTGCGGGGATTGATATAGAAAAGCTTCCCGAAGTCAAAGAAATGGGGACTTTAGTGGGTGCTGTTCGCCCGAATGTTTTAAGTGAACTTGGCCTTACGGGCGAGGTTATGGTCTATAACGGCGGACAGGACCAAAAGCTTGCTGCACTCGGTGCAGGCATTTCAAAGGAATCCGCCACGGTTTCCTTCGGTACGGCGACTGCCGTTACTGTTTTAAATCCGCAGCATATTACGGATGATGCCATGCGTTTTCCCGCATTTGTATATAACGATACCGATTGGGTGTTTGAAAACAGTATTTCCACTACAGGTGCTTCCTTAAAGTGGCTTCGCGGTATTCTTGGAAAATCCTATGCGGAAATGGACGCGCTCGCAGAGGCAGCAGCACCCGGTGCAGGCGGCGTAAAATTCCCTGCCCCCATGTCTGTGCAGACTGCAATCTCGGGCCTTACCCTTGCAACTACAAGCGGAGATATTGTCCGCGCACTTTATGAAGATATTGCGACGCGCATCGACAAGATGTTAAAAGAGATGCACGCGCCTCAAAATATCTGTGTGTTCGGCGGCGGCGCGAAAAGTGACATCTGGTGTCGCATCCTGGCAGAAACCACCGGTTGCCGCGTTCATCGTCTGGATACACCCGAAACAGCCAGCCGTGGCGCTGCTATTTTAGCGTCCGCGGGCACATTACCGCCGGCTACGGTACAACAAATTTTTTAGAAAGAAGGCTTATACTATGAAAGCAGGTACATGTCTTGTTGACATCACACCAAAACTTGGCGTACAGCTCGCCGGTTATCCCCATTGTCCGCGCCCGAACGTGGGTGTGCATGACCCGATTTATGCCGCTTGTCTTTATCTTTCAAACGGCAAAAGCGAGGTTTGTATCGTCACAATGGATTTACTCTACTTCGGCAAAAAGCATGTAAAGGAAATCCGTGATAAATTCCCCATGCCCATCCTCTTTACCACCACGCATACACATTGTGCGCCATGGGCATCCGAGGTGCTTGCTTCTGAAAAAGCGGAAGGTATTGACGAAAATCCCGAATACATAGCTGAACTCATGGTAAAAGTGGAGGACGGTATTCGCAAGGCGATTGAAAATACATTTGAAGCCGAAGTCGGCTCCTACGTCGGTCGCTGCGGCGCAGAGCAGGGTGTTGGCGGCAATCGCCGCGAAAAGGGCGGTATCTGCGACCCGAGCGTAAACGTTTTGGCCGTACGTGATATGGACGCGAAAATCCGCGCCATCTTAGTAAACTACGCACTTCACCCCACCTATCTCCATGCAGAGAATGAGCTTGTAACTGCGGATTATCCCGGTTACATCCGCCGTTTCTTCCATTTTGCACATCCCGATGCAATGGTCATGTTTGCACAGGGTGCTTCCGGCAACCAAAGCTCCCGCTACCACCGCGTTGCGCAGGACTTTGAGGAAGCGGCACGCGTCGGTTCCACCATCGGTGTTGAGGTGTTCCACTGTATCGAACGCATGACGTTTGAGAAGGATGCAGACCTTGTGGTTGCATCTGAAGAAACAGACATGCCTTTAAAGACGTACCCGACTATCCCTGAAGCTGAAAAAGCTGTAGCAGAAGCGCGTGCTAAGTTTGAATCCTTAAAGGGCGGCGACTATATTCCGATGCGAAATGCAGAGCTTGCAATGTTTGGCGCAGAAAACACACTTTCTTACGCAAGAGAAGTTGCCAAAGGGTATAAAAGCTGCGAATTGCCTTGCGAAGTGTTTGCTGTTCGCATTGGCGATGCCGCAATCGTAACCACACAGGGCGAAATGTTTGTCGATTTTGCACTCGAAATGAAGGAGAATTCTCCGATTGCAAAAACCTTTGTATTCACAGTTTCAAACGGCGCATTACCGGGCTACATCTATACACCCCAGGCAGGCATTGAGGGCGGCTATGAGGTCGGCACATCCATGCTTGCACCCGAGGCAGGTGCTGTGGTCGTAAAGCTCGCCACAGAGCTTTTACATAAAATCAAATAAGAGAAAGGAATAAAACTATGTTTACATTTAACCCCGCACCCTTTGTTCCTTACAAGAACAAGGAAGTTCTCGAACGTTGCAGAAACATTAAGAGAGAAGACATGGAAAAACATGCAAATCCCGATTTTCGCATTAAAATTGTGAGTAATCCGGGCGGCATCTGGATTGCGGACATGATTGCACGCATTCAGCGTTCCGATATTTTAAATGAAAAGCTTGTTATGATTCTCCCGAATCCCTGCCCCGGCATTTACATGGTTGTTGCCGAAACAATCAATATGCTTCGCATAAACTGCCGCAACGTCCACATCTTTACCATGGATGAATGGGCAGATGATAACGGCAACATTGCCCCCATCACTTACAAGGCAGGTTTCTCTTATTCGCAGCTTACGTATTTCTACGGCAAAATTGACCCTGAGCTTCGTATGCCGCTGTCGCAGGTACATTACCCGACAACAGAGAATATCAAGGACTATTCAAAGATGATTACAGAGTGTGGCGAAGGCGGCGCAGATATTTGCTACAGCGGTCCCGGTTGGGCAGGCCACATTGCATTTATCGACCCCTGCACGCCCGAATTTGCATGTGACAGCGTGGAAGAATTCATCAACATGGACGCACGTGTTGTTACATTAAATCCGATGACCATTATGCAGAATTCTCTCCATGGTGTATTCGGTCAAAGCGGTGACATTGCAAATGTTCCGCCCCGTGCTGCAACCATCGGCCCTGCTGATGTAAAGCGTGCGAAAAATCGTATGGAATGCCATGACCTTGTAACAGGCGGCTCAAATTCCTCCTGGCAGCGTATGGTTTCCCGCCTTATCCTCTACGGAGAGGTAACACCTTTGGTACCTTCCTCCATTTTGCAGCTTTGGCCTACAAATGTATTCGTTTCAGAAGGTATCGCAGCACCCATTACATGTATGGAAACTGTCGGTTACTAAGGCAAATTTTTACTGCAAACAAAAACACGTTCCGCGCTGTACGTTCATACAGTGCGGAACGTGTTTTCTTTATCATCTTTTTATAAAGCAGTACCTTTCCCCAGTACGCTTTCAATTTCTTTTATAAGCGCTTCGCTTTTTTCTACTTTAAGTGCGCACGTATATGTTTTTCCCGCCACCACAAGCTTCAAAACGTCCGTGCCTTTGTGCTTTTCCATAATCGGGCGCAGTATATCAATTTTGGATTCCTGCCCCTCGGACACAGTTACAGTAAGAATTTCCGCCATCGGCGGTGATGACGGCAAAAGCGTAATGACATCCGCAAGCACCTTTGGTTCTTCGTCTTCGCGAAGGCTGAGCGTTCCTTCTATGAAAACGGCCGCGCCGTCAGTAAGGATTTCACCGACAGTCGTCAACGTTTTAGGAAATACAATCACCTCAAGCGAGG
>JAZNLF010000109.1:0-5259 GCA_045578945.1 Clostridia bacterium
ATATAGTCAACAACTGCGGGATGGTCTTTACATGCCAAAACGTTGCGGACTGTGTTCTCCATGTTTACCTCAGAGCCTGCGGGTTTCATGTTCGGATACAAAACAACGTGCGCGTACATGCCGCGTGCTTCCAAATCATCAAGCGCCTTTATAGCGTCTGCGGTTGTTGACCAGGAGCCAATCTGTACCATGTTGATATTCGCTTCCATACTCTTTTCAAAGTCTGCCGCATTTACATGGTATGCATAGGTGGGATAAATTACCTCCGTACCATTCTTACGGAAAATGCCGTCCTCACCGATGTATTCGGGTCTGTCATAAAGGAACAGATTTTGTCCCTTATATTCAAACACTTCGCCGTTTTCATCATACAGTGTAGCGCGTGCTACATAGGTTGTATCCTTCTTTGCAATAATGGATGCAGGATACGGCACGGAAATCTGTCCGTTTACAAGATGATTGTTTTTCGATTCCCAAATACAGGTGTCACCCTCAAAAACGTCAAAGTCAATGCGGGCATTTGCAAGATTCGGGAAAAAGCCTGTGTTTACATTGACAGAGAACGCTGTATCCGGCAAATCGGGGTAGAAGAATATACGCCCTGTATCAAAGTTTAGTGCATTAGGAGGCGTTGTCATGTAAATGCGCAAATCATCCACAAGTGCTTCCTTCGGCTCGGCAGAAACGCCGTCCATAAAACGAACCAAAACTGACATTTCTGCAGCGTTCGGGCCCGGATAAATTTTTACTGTATGCTGGTGCCATTCGCCGTCTGCAATCGGTGTGGTTGTGCAATACTTTTCGCCCTGCGGCGATGCACCGGGGAGACTGCTGTCCGCACTAAACTCAACCTTTACCCCAAGCTTGGATTTTGCAGCATCGCCCTGTTTGAGCTTGTACCAGTAGCTGACCTGATACTCAGAACCGCCTACTATATTTACCTTCTGTGAGAAGAACGGGTAGCCCGAATTTTCTTCAGCACCTGCGTACATGCGTATTGCGCCGTTGCCGCTTTTTGCGTCACCCGATACCACGGAGATAAAGGGCTTATGGCGCTCCTGCACAGTCCAGTCTTCCAAATCATGCGGGCCTGTGAAGTTTTCAAAGTCAGCATTTTTAAGAATGTTTTCAGGCTGACCGGGATATACGGGGTCTAAGGTGTATAGCCCCTTTGCCGCATCCTTGGTCGGTGCCAGCTTTTCGCGGTGGTCTATGTCCTTTTGAACCTCGACCTTAAAGTCCTCAACGATTCTTATATCCTCAGGCGGTACGCCGATGAAGGCAACATTATCATAGTGTACCTCGCCGCCATCATTTGCACGAAGCAGAATTTGAATGGAGGTACAGCCCTCGGGCACTTCAACTGTTTCCGTTTCCGTAACCCATCCCTTACCCTGCTTTGCTTCTTTAAAATATTTAATCAGCTTTTGTGAATTATCCCCTGCATTGATGTTAAGCTGTACCCACGCCGTCGGCGTGCCCGCAGCAATTCTGACATCGACGGAGAATGTATAGGTCTCACCGGGTACGATGGACTTAACTGTGGTGGACATATATACATTATTTGTCTCCATCAGTCTTGCAAAGTTTCCTGTATCGCCCTCCTTGCCGACAGCCGTCATATACTTACCGTCGGTTGTGATGGGCGAGATATTCTTCGGCTTACCATCTGTGCCGACAACTTCAAAGTCACCATTTGCGATGAGGTTAAAGTTTTTCTCGTCTACACGTTTTACGCTGTACGTCTGCACAGCGCTTGCCGTAGCAGCCGTATACTCCTCCGTCTTTGCCGCCATTGCAGGCAAAGATGCGCCCATAAGAAGAGTTACTGCCATTAAAATTGCGAATAGTTTTTTGTGCATGTCTTTCTTCCTTTCTGTTTATTCTTTTCTTGCTCTTTTATTTTATCACAAAAAAACGTTCCTGTCTATGCAAGTTTTTGTCGGTTTTTTCAGTAGAAATCTTGCAGTTTTTATTCTTTTGCCTTGTAATAGAGCATGCAATGGCAAAATCCTTCAAAGTCGGGATCCTTGATTTGCTCACGAAACGCCTTGCACATACACTTTGTATCCTCGCTTCTTTCCAAGAGGCAAGGACAATATCCGCCCGTTCTGCGAAGGCCGTCCTGCACAGTCTTGACCACTTCTGCATCCTGATTCAATGTAATTTTCATTTTTTTGCTCCTTTCAACATTTCTGCAGCAAGGCGTGCCGCCTCTCCCACAAACGCCGCGCAGGGGCGTTCTTTGTAATATGCATCCGTTCGCGCATCGGGCTTTGGTCCTTCCGCCGTGCGCTTTAAAAGCTCGCGGCATAAAAGAGTGCCGTGCTTTTCCCGAAACGCTTCGGCGAGTGCTTGAATCCGCGCATAGTGCGCCGTCTTCCCCTCGATATCATCGGGCGCGGTATAGCCTTCCAAAAGCCCTGCAATCATAAAAAGTGCGCTGACAGCACCGCAGACCTCACGCATCCTGCCCATCCCTGCCCCGAAGGAGGAGGTAAGTCGCATCGCCGTTTCAAAATCCATGCCGACCTCTTCACAAAACGCACCCAAAACGGCTTGGCTGCAGTTATAGCCCTCTAAAAACAACGCCCTCGCTTTTTCTTCTCTTTCGCACATCACATTCATCTCCTTTTGATACTCTTTTTCTGTCGTACTTTTATTCAACACATTTTTTACATGGGTTTAGCTTCGCGGCCAACGCTTCCTGCATGCTTATGATAAAACTGTTTTTTCCGCCGCACTCTGCATCAAAATGATACGCTTTGCCTGTCGGCGTGCGATAAACTGCCTTTGACGCAGGCGTATCCTCTATGGCCACCTCTTCCAAACTGTTATAGCCTGTTTCATACTCTATTTTTATATCGGGCTGCACATTGTAGCAATAAACGCAGAAGGAAATGGTGTTATCCTCTATGGAACGCGCTTCCATCAAAACGCCGTCCGCCACAAGGTTATTCCCTGTAAATACGGGTGTTACGCGATAGAGAACCTGATTCCCCGTCCGTTCAATATAATCATCTACCTGATTTTCAAACGGGAGCATGCCTTCCACATTTAAATATCTCGTTCCCGTAATCAGATTCCGCGCATTGGCATTTTCCCCTGTCAGCTGATACCCAATCAGGTGACATCTGTTATAGAGGTATTTGCCATCCACATTGTCATAGGCCTTGTTGTGCCAGCCCGTGGGCGTTACCGCGCTGATGCTCTCTCTTTCCCCGGTCGGCATAATGTCCTCGGATATGGAAGCGAACGCAACGCCGCACCTTCCGAGTGCATCCAGTTCACTATAATATTCAAAAGAAGCGTTTATCATTTCGTACGCTTTGAAAAACGGCTGATTCGCATTGATTTCGGTATATGGCTGTCCGCTGTATTTCGGCAATTCACTCACAAGCGTTTGATATTCCATAGCGTCAAAAGCGTTTCTTATGACATAAATGGCTCTGGCATCGTTCTCCCACGCGACGGCAAGATTAAACCCTTCGGCAATAAAGCGAATGGGCAGAAGCGTGCGGTCGTTTATAACAGTGGGGGAAACATCGAGCATCTTCATCTCCCCATTATGGTACGCTATGGGGCTGCCGATGGTAAGCTTTATTCTATCATCATCCATTGAGAGTGTTGCGGTCGATGTGCTCCCTTCCCAGGCGACGTCCCCGCCAAAAGCCTCTATAATTGCCCGAATGGGAACCAGCGTTCTGTCACCTATAATGACAGGCGCCGTCCCGCGGCCGACATCAATTTCCGTTTCCACGCCGTTTATCTGCATGATGGGGTTATCTATCGTAAGGCGCACCACAACATCATCGTCTGAGACCGCCGCGGCAGAAATATGTAAGGCGCATAGCATCATGGCGGCAAGCATTAAAATTTTTCGAAATTTTTTCATCATAATCCCTCTTTTTACAGATTGCATGTATTTTTCACATCAAGTATAGTATACCATGCCGCATGGATTTTGTAAATAAAAATCAGCTTAGCACGGCTCCTTTTATGAAAATCTGTACTTTATTGCTTTCGAAAGTGGCCCGGAGATATTCCTTTATATCGTTTAAACGTCTTGATAAAATAACTCAAATCATTAAAGCCGCAGGAATATGCAATTTCGGTAACGCTCGCATCTGTGCTGAGAAGCTTTTGCGCCGCGCGTTCGATGCGGTAATCCGTAAGATAACTGCCGGGGGTTTTTTCTGTCATACTTTTAAAAAAATAGCAGAAATATTTATCCGACATATTTACTGTTTCTGCCATATCAGAAAGCGTGATGGGTGCATCGTAATTTTCGCGGATAAAGGAAAGCACCTTTTTCAGCTTCGGCACGTTTGTATACTTTGCAGATGCCCCGTCTCCGCCGAATGTGGTATAGCGCTTTTCGGAAAGAATAACGCCAAATATGCCGTATAAGGCACCGATAGCCCGAAATTCTTTTCCCAAAGACTCTTGACGCATGGCATCAAAAAATTCGTTTATCGCTTTTGAAAATGCGCTTTTTGGAGAATCTTCATATTCCGATACAAAATACGCCTGATTATAAAGACCTTCAATAAAATGCCTGCATGCATCTGTTTCCGTTTTAAAATAATCCAGATGCATTACAATACATTCATAGATACAATCCTCGGGCACGGCGGCATGCACGGTCTGGGAATTTACAAAGAAGACATCCCCCGCCTTTGCATGATATGTTTTTGTGTTGAGCTTGACACAAAGCGCACCCGAAAGCACGCGGATAAACTCAATTTCCGAATGCCAGTGGGCACTCATTTCGTATCTTGGGTGGCTTTCATCCAAATAATAATAGGCAATGGGGAAATCCGCCGTCCCTCTGGTGCAAAGTTCATTGTAAATCATCTCATCACCATACCTGAATATTTTTATACTTTTTACTATTATAACACAAGAATTAACAGTATTGCAAGTATATAATTATATTATAAATACCCTATTTATAATGTAAGGAGCTTTTCTATTATGGCAGAAAAAAGATACACGGGAGCGTACCCCGTAATCGGGATTCGTCCTATTATTGACGCTCGCCGCGGCCCTATGAAGCTAAGAGAAAGCTTAGAGGACCAGACCATGGCACTCGCCATGGCGGCAAAAAAACTGTTTGAAGAAAACTTGCGGTATTCAAACGGAGATCCCGTCAAAGTTATCCTTTCGGACACAACCATCGGCCGTGTACCCGAGGCGGCGCAATGAAGTCGGAGGCCAAGCGGTCTTAGGAAGACAACATATTAGGACAACTCCTTG